>CANRBP010000169.1 GCA_947628875.1 uncultured Lachnospira sp. | reverse complement strand
TCCGCATACCTCCATCAGCGTGACCGGCTGTCCCTGGTACTCCCTTAAATAATCTGCAATCTTTTCAATAGATTCCATCAGAGTCCCTCCTGTCAGATCGGACTTGTTCCGATGCCTTCAATCTCCTGCATCATCTCCGCCAGTTCCTCCGCCTCGTCTTTCTGCATAATCTGTATTATACAGCCTGCATGGACAAGCACATAATCTCCGATTGCAACCGGTGTCAGCCCGGTCAGCGCATGCACGCGGTTGCCTCCAAAATCAACTACGGCCTCACCCTCTTCTAATTCGATTACTTTTCCCGGAATTGCCACACACATTTTCCTGCTTCCTCCTTTTTTACGCCTTTTGCATCATGGCCAGATAGGCCTGTCCCAGCGCGATCCCCCCGTCCCCGGCCGGAACTTTTTCATTTATATACACCCTGATGCCATCAGCCTCCAATCCGCTTATTACCTTTTCAAGCAGAATCCGGTTCTGGAAACAGCCGCCGCTCAGCGCCACCTGCCCGGCAGCTTCCTCAGCCATCAGCCTCGAACACATATCCACAGTAAATTCTGCAACCGCTTCTATAAAACCGGCTGCCAGCTCCTCCTTGCCAGTTCCTGCGCGGATTCCGTCTGCAAGTTCTGAAAACATTACGTCCAGCCTGCCGGCCAGCCCGTCATGCACCCTATGAATCGGTATGCTGAGCGGATAAGCCTTTTGCGCACGGCTGGCCATATATTCCAGTTCCATGGCCGCCTGCCCTTCGTACCCGCTGTAATGGCAGATATCAAGCAGCGCGCTTACCGCGTCAAAAAGCCTGCCCATGGACGTGCTTGTTATCGTGTTAATGCGGTGCCTGACCGCCTTTTGTATGATCTCAGCTTTCTGTTTGTCCACGCATTCTATCCCGTCTGTTTTTACAAAAACTCCGTCCTCCGCAAGCGATGCCAGGTATCCGTACAGGATATTGTCTGCATTTCGTGCATTTTCATCTCCTCCCATAAGCACCGACCTGTCGAGATGGCCGGCTCTTGAAAATCCAGCGCCCTCACATATGAGAAATTCGCTTCCCCAGACAGTGCCGTCAGTACCAAGGCCTGTTCCGTCAAAAATAACAGCAAGCGTTTTCCCTGACAGGCCGTGCTCTGCAATCACAGACGCCGCATGGGCATGATGGTGCTGAATCTCCATGCAGCATCCGTTTGACATTTCCATTGCCAGCCTGTGCGATAAATACCCCGGATGCAGATCGCAGGCAAACGTATCGGCCTCAAACCCAAACAGATCCGCCATGCGTTTGATCTCACGCCGATAGCATTTGTAAATGTCAGCCTGATCTAAATCGCCAAAATACTGGCTAAGATAAATGCTTTGCCCGAACGCATAGGCAAATACGCCTTTCATATCTGCTCCAGCCGCAAAGACGGCCGATTTTGCCTTAACAAAACTGCCGCCTGCCTCATTCTCTTTTTGTGGCAGGCGCGATACCGCGACAGGCTGAGGCACAATACCCCTTGAGCGCCTGATAACCTGCGTCCTGCCGTTTACTATGCTGAATACCGAATCATCAAGCGGCGTCAGGATATCGCGGTCATGAAGCAGAACGCCCACATCTGTGCCTCCGCAGTTTTCCAGCCAGTCAAGCAGCTGCTGGTTGTCTGTCATTATCGGCGTTCCGCTAGGGTTGGCGCTGGTCATGACCAAAGGCCCGCAGGCCTGCAAAAGCAGCAGCTGAAGCGGATTGCTGTAAAGCATTACGCCCACGTAGGGACTGTCCGTTCCAACCTCCCAGGCCAATGCAGGCTGATGTCCGTTATCCTTTTTCCTCGCAAGCACGACAGGCCTGGAAGAGCTTTCCAGCAGCTTTTTCTCCTGGCTGTCCAGAAAGCAGTAAAATTCCGCCTGTTCTGCATTCTCAAACATTACGGCAAACGGCTTTTTATCACGCCCTTTTAAACGCCTGAGTGCTGCCGATGCCTGCGCATCAAACGGCGAGCAGGCAAGATGGAAGCCTCCGATATCCTTGACTGCGGCAACGCCGTGGTTTTTTAAAACATCTGCCGCACGCGCCAGCGCCGCATCAGGATCATGCACAGCCTTCCATCTGCTGCCGTCTTCGTAGTGCATATATGACAGCGCTGGTCCGCAATGCCTGCATGATATCGTCTGGGCATGCCTGCGGATATCCCATTCAGCAGTATATTCCCTCTCACAGCTTTCGCACATGCCGAATACGGACATTGAAGTGTTGCAGCGGTCATACGGCAGCTTCCGTATAATGCTGTACCTTGGCCCGCAGGCCGTACAGCTGATAAACGGATACTTATGCCTTGGATTGGCCGGGTCAGACATTTCCTTTACGCACTCCTCACACACGGCAAGATCCTGCGGCAAAAGCGGGCTTGATTCGACCTGCTCCGACTCCTGGCTCTCAGCTATCTGAAAATCCTCGTATGCCTCATATGGAATATCCTGCCGCAAAACCGACTCTATCACAGCGCCCGGCGGCGGATCCTTTTGAATGGCATCTGCAAAATAGTCAAGAAGCGCCCGGTTTGCCGTTGCTACAACAGTAACAACACCGGACGCATTCCTTATCCGGCCACAAACGCCAAGTTTTTGCGCCAGCTTG
>CANRBP010000168.1 GCA_947628875.1 uncultured Lachnospira sp. | reverse complement strand
GGAGGCGGCGGAAAGATAATTAATATAGCATCGATGCTCTCCTATCAGGGCGGTATCCGCGTGCCGGCATACACGGCAAGCAAAAGTGCGGTTATGGGGCTGACGCGCGCCATGGCAAACGAATGGGCAAAGCACGGGATAAATGTCAATGCGGTTGCGCCGGGGTATATGGCCACCAATAACACCGAGCAGCTGCGCAAAGATGCGGATCGCAGCGATGAAATATTAGAGCGTATCCCGGCAGGGCGCTGGGGAACTCCGGAAGATATGCAGGGAACTGTGGTATGGCTTGCAAGCGCCGCATCGGATTATGTGAACGGATATACGGTTGCCGTGGACGGCGGCTGGCTGGCGCGCTGAGGCGCGGCAAAAAAGGGACTGGAAAAATTTCCAATCCCTTTTTTTAACCGGTTTTAAAATAATACCCTGCACTGGTTCATATTTACGTTGTTTTTTATAAAGTCCAAAGCTGCGCCACGCTGTTTTTCCGACATGTCCTGCTGGCGCAGCATTACGAGCATTTTCCCCTTTTGGAACATCATATAGTAACCGAATTTATTATAGATTGCTGTGAAGTCATTCCAGCTGTAATTATAACTGAGGCTGTATTCCGGTATCTCTGCCAGTATGCCTTTATTTGTCATTGTGATTCTGCATGGCGCCTGCTCCGATGGGTCACGGTGCTTTAAGTGGTAACGGATCGAATTTTTAAACTGGAAACCGAATATATATATCGGATAGCACCAGCAGGCGGCGTATATTACGGCTAAATAGGTGCTGAATAATCCGAAATAGATAAGAATGAGCGTGACTGCGGCAGGCAGGCAGGTCAGGATCAGTTCTGCCGGATTGCGCAAAAACCTGTTCCAGAAAACAATGCGGCTGTATTCTTTGCCGCTGGCTTTAAGGGTTGTATCATATTGAATAAAATCCATAAGCGTCTTTATTCCCTTCATAAGTTTCAGATCAAACTGCTGCCCGTGAGGGCATGCTGCCAGATTATTAGTATCATATCATGAGTTGCCTTTGATTACAAATAAAAGTTGTTATGTTTTTAATAAATTGTGTTCCCAAAATATGCAAAATAAGGTATAATGGATTTATTATAAGTGCTGTTATTGTGCGGTTGAATCGTAAACTGAAAAAATATGATATACATAGGGCGGAGAGGCAGAATATGAAAGATGAAGTGATGGCAGAGATCAATAAGATCCTGGAAAATGACGGTACATTTACAGAAATGGCTTATTCGGTTATGGCGCAGGCGGACCGCTATCTTGATGTGACCAATATGGCGCTTTTGCAGATCAGTCCGGACAATGAGGTGGCCGGCGCGATCATTGAATACAGCTCAGGAGACCGTGAGATGGCGGCGCTGAACAGCATGCCGCTTGAAGATTTTGTGATTGGTTCGGATAAATTAAAATATTTGACGCGCGACAGCTGTTCAATAAGGGAAGCTGAGATACTGGAAGTTTTGAAAATACAGACCAGCGTAACAATGCCGATTTATGTAGACGGAGTCTGCTCTATGTATTTTGCAGTGTACGATATGCATAAATGCCTTGATATTGATGAATCTAAGCTGCAATTTATACAAGATGTGGGAACAGTGCTGCAGGACATTGTAAGGAACAAAGTCACAAGAAATTCACTGCTGTCTTCCTATGCAGTCCTGAAGGAGATATTAAGCTGCATTGATTCCGGAATTATGGTATGCAGCCGTCTGGATGGGACGTTTTTTTTTGAAAATTCAACTGCGAGGCGTGCGGAGGAAGTAAGAAGGACGATACATGAATGCCTTGAGGACTATTTTGCGGAGAGGGGAATGCTGGGCGGACATGCAGGGAGGCCTCAGAATATAATTACAGATGAGCGCATTTATAAGGATAACCGTCCGATTGAACATTATGATGCGGAGTCAGGGCTTTGGTTTGAAGTGAAGTTTTCTGAGATGTCCTGGCTGGACGGCAGCAAGGTCGTGGTGTGTACGACAACGGATATCACGCAGAAGAAAAAGAATCAGCAAAAGATAGAGTATCAGGCGCATAACGATTTCCTGACCGGACTGTATAACAGGATGAAATGCGAGAATGACTTGCGCGCTATAATTAAGAATTCACAGCAGGAACAGCAGCAGGGAGCCGTTATCTTTCTCGATCTTGATGATTTTAAACATATCAACGATGGTCTTGGGCATCAGTACGGCGACATGCTTCTGCAGCAGATCGCAGCCGGACTGCAGGGCGTGCCGGGACTGAGAGGCCACTGTTACCGGGTGGGCGGCGATGAGTTTTTTGTTATAATCCGTCCGGAACAGTATCCAAGATTGCAGAAGATAGTTAAAAACATTATGGCAATGTTCAACAAACCATGGTATCTCCTTGGAACGGAGTATTTCTGCACTGTGAGCATGGGTGTTGCCATATTTCCTGATAACAGCCAGGACGTCCATGAAATTATAAAGATGGCGGATATGGCCATGTATGATGCTAAGAAGTCAGGCAAGAACCGGTACAGCTATTACGATGGCAGCAAGAACCGCAATACCGCGCAGCGGCTCGATATTGAAAATAATATGCGGCAGGCTGTGGCTTCAGGAATCCGGGAGTTTGTAGTATTTTACC
>CANRBP010000167.1 GCA_947628875.1 uncultured Lachnospira sp. | reverse complement strand
CCGGATTTGTAATTGATGAATAAAAAATAGCTTTAAGCGAATATTTTTTCAGTTCATCATTAACCGCATCAAATCTTTCCTGCGCAGCCTGCTCATACCCATAGGCTGCAACGACCTTCTGGCCGCCGACCATCTCATCAATAAGCGCAGTCTGCCGCCCCCTCGCCTCTGACTGCAACTTAAACATCGAATACGTCCTTTTTGCGATAAACGCTGCCACGATCAGGGATATCGGAGTAATAAGAACCACCACAAGCGCGATTTTTACATTAATTGACAGCATGAAAAACAGCGTGCCCAGAATCGTCATGACTCCTGAAAAAAACTGTGTAAATCCCATCAGGAGGCCGTCCGCAAACTGATCTACATCTGCAATCACCCGGCTTACCGTGTCACCATAGGAATGCCCGTCAATATATTTAAGCGGCAGTTTTTCTATCTTTTCAACCGCCTCGTCCCTGATGTCGCGCGTCACTGCATACGTGATCTTATTATTGCAGACTCCCATCACCCATTGGGACAGCGCTGTTATGGCTGTCGCTGCGCCAATCTGAAAAATCACGCCGAGTACACGTCCGAAATCAACCTGTCCCGGCCCGATCAGCTCATCAACGGCAAGGCCTAACAGGACAGGCACATACAGAGTCGAGGCAACCGATATAACCGACATAAGTAGGGAAGCTGCCACAAAAAAACGGTATGCTTTTAAACGCTCAAGCACTTTTTTTATTGTCTGCCTGCTGCCTGATGATTTCACGCTCATGCCTGCACCTCCTTTTTAAACTGCGAATAATAAATTTCCTGATATACGCTGCAATTTTCCAGCAATTCATTATGCGTTCCGATTCCTGCAATACATCCATCATCAAGCACTACAATAATATCTGCGTGCATCAGCGAGGCCGCGCGCTGCGAAACGATAAACAGTGCAGGCTGCGGATCCAATTTCCGTATAGACCTGCGCAGCGCCGCATCCGTTGCAAAATCAAGCGCCGATGCACTGTCATCCAGCACCAGTATGTCCGGCCTGCGGACTATTGCCCTGGCGATAGTAAGCCGCTGCCTCTGTCCGCCTGACAGATTCCTGCCGCCCTGCTCCACCATTGCGTCAAGCTTTCCCGCCTTTTTTTCAACAAATTCACTGGCCTGCGCCGCTTTGAGCGCCGACATTATGTCCTCATCACAGGCATCTCTGTCGCCCCACTGTATATTTTCGCGGATACTGCCCTGGAATACCTGCGCCTTCTGCAGCACGACAGCCACCCTCTGTCTCAGCGATGAGAGTGTATACGACCGGACGTCCTTTCCGAACACATAAACTTCCCCCTCTGTTGCGTCATAAAAACGCGGTATCATATTTACGAGAGAAGATTTTCCCGAACCTGTACCGCCGATAATGCCAACCGTCTGACCCGGCATTACTTTAAAGCTAATGTTTTCAAGCGCATTTTCTCCGGCGTTTTTATAGCGCAGGCTGACATTCCTAAACTCAACGGCCGGCGTGCCGCGCGGCGCCTGCTGAGGCTGCAAGCAGATACCGCCGTCCTTCATGCCTGTATTTATGTTAAAAATATTGTCTATCCTGGCAGCACATGCCAGCGCCTTTGTTATGCTGACGACAAGATTTGCCAGTTTGATAAGCTCTACAAGTATCTGCGACATATAATTGCAGAGTGCTACTGCCTGACCCTGGGTCAGCGTTCCGGAATTGACCCGCAGCGCTCCTATCCAGACCAGCATGATAATGGCAAAATTGACGATAACATACGTCAGAGGGTTCATCAGTCCTGAAATTTTTCCCACAAATTTCTGCATTCTGTTGAGTTCTTCATTGGACTGCCGAAAGCGTTCAAGTTCCTGCTGCTCCATGCAAAATGCCCTGACAACGCGCACGCCTGCAAGGTTCTCCCTCGTGATGGCAAGTATCCTGTCAAGTCCTGCCTGCACCTTTTTATAAAGAGGACGCGTCACGAGCATGATCCCAAAAACAGCCAGCGCCAGAAGCGGCACTGCGGCCGCAAACACCATGGCAGCTTTCCAGTCAATCGTAAAAGCCATAATCACAGCGCCGAACACAATAAACGGCGAGCGCAGAAACAGCCTCAGCACAAGGTTTATCCCATTCTGCACCTGATTGACATCGCTTGTCATGCGCGTGATAAGCGTTGATGTGCCGGCCATATCCATTTCCGTAAAAGAAAGCTGCTGTATATGCGAAAAAAGGCTGCTCCTCAACTCAGCCGCTGCGCCGACCGCCGCCTTCGCCGCAAAAAACTGCGCGGTAATTGAACAGGCGAGGCCGATTACAGCCAATGCAGCCATAAGCAGGCACATTTTTACAATATATGGCCTGTCTGCCCCTGAAATGCCCACATCAATAAGCGATGACACGACAAGCGGCACAAACAGTTCAAACAGCGCCTCAAGCATTTTAAACAACGGAGCCAGCACGCATTCCAATTTATAATTTTTTAAATATATCCAAATCCGTTTCATATACAATCCCCAATAAACAAATTTTTCCATACTCAGGCATCTGGCATATCAACAGCGCAAATCTCCTGGCGCACTTAACAAAAGCACCGGCATAAATGAGGTGACCCCTTAAAGTTAGACTTTATTAGCGAGACAGTTTTGGCTGCCTCGCTAATTTTATGCAGCCAAGAG
>CANRBP010000166.1 GCA_947628875.1 uncultured Lachnospira sp. | reverse complement strand
TGTTCATAAAGTAAACAGTATAGCCGCCAGTTTCTTCATTTTTGCCGCAGCCAGCAGGCAGCAGGAAGAAAAAGACTGCCATGAGCATCGCGCAGGCAAGCATGCTGGCCATGCCCTTATGTCCTGCCTCCATTTTTTGCCCTGCCATCGCACGCATACTGCCTCCTATTCTTCAACAAAATTCAACGGGATCCGAACAGTGAATGTGGTTCCGGCATCTTCCTCACTGTGCAGTTTGATCGTCCCATGGTGCATCAGTATTATCTTGCGTACAATCGCAAGCCCGAGTCCCGTGCCGCCTGTCTCACGCGAACGCGCCTTATCTACGCGGTAAAACCGTTCAAATACCATGTCCTGGCTCTCTTTTGGGATTCCGATGCCTGAATCTTCCACGCGCACATAAAAATACTGGTAGTCAGCGTTGAGCGACACATGCACCCAGCCGTCAAGCTTGTTGTATTTGACTGCATTTTCAACCAGGTTTGACACTACCTGCGCAAATTTAACCTCATCGATCTCCGCAACGACCGGCCTGAAACTTTCAAACAGTATTTCAATATTTTTGCTCTGCGCTATCGGCTTGAGGCGCTTTAAGATTATCTCTATCAGCGAATTTACATTGACTGACGAAATATTCATGGCCGCCGCTGTCTTATCCATTCTTACAATGGAAAGCAGATCCTCAATAAGCTTGCTCTCCCTGTCGATCTCATTTGTAATATCCTGCATAAACTCCCTGTAGAGTTCAACCGGAACATCTTCCTGCATGTTCAGGGAATCAGCAAGTATCTTAATCGATGTGATCGGCGTTTTCAGCTCGTGTGAGACGTTCGATACGAATTCCTGCCTGCTCTCATCAAGCACGCTTATTTTATCCATGATCGTGTTGAAATCCTGCGCAAATTCCCGCAATTCAACATTGCCCCTGACGGGAATCCGCTTGTCCGTGTGTCCGTTTGCTATCTCCTCAACTGTCCGGAAAGCCTTCCTGAAACCTTTTCCGAAAAATTCCATAAACGCAATTATGGCAGCCGCCAGCACAACCGCAGCCGCAACCATTATAGTTGATACTTTTTTTTGTACAGCAGCCGAAAAGCCTTCAAGTTCGGATACATCCATATTCATCGCAAGCGCGCCTATGATCCTGTTCTCCGCGCCCATAATCGGAACAACAGACTCTATGGCGCCTGTATTCCTGTTATAGCCGGAATCGCTTCTGCCGTTTACGACCGCATTGATCACGCGGGAGTTTATGATGCTCTTGTTATTTTCTATTCCGTAGGAATCCGACTCTATGACAAAATTATTGTCCACAACGCGGATTCGGGCAAAATCCAATGCTGAATAGCGCTGTATATACGCATACACGCCTGCTATTTCCGCTTCCTGAAGCGAATCATAAGCGGTAAACTCATTGGCGATCACAGCAGAGCGCGTCTGCATGTTTGCTATCTGGTACTGGACGAGCTCATCAAGGTAATAATAATTAACGGCATTATACAAAACCGCCAGCGGTATCAGCGCAAAACACATCATCACTGCCAGTATCTGGAAACGCAGGCTGTTCACTGTCTTTTTCAGCAGCGCGAATGCAGCCGCCAAAATCTGGCGCATTATTTTGCTGTTATGCTTTTTTTTAGATTTAGACATTAAAATAGTAACCTTTTCCCCATTTGGTGTGTACATACTTTGGCTCGCTCGGGTTTTCCTCTATCTTCTCGCGCAGCCTTCTGACATGTACGTCAACCGTGCGCGCGTCACCCGGATAATCGTTCCCCCACACCGTATTAAGCAGAGATTCCCTGCTGTAGACTTTATTGCGGTTGCATACCAGAAGCTCCAGAAGGTCAAATTCCTTTGCTGTCAGATATATCTCCCTGCCTGCTATATACAAACTCCTGCTGTCACAGTCAAGCTGCATGTCTCCTGCCGCCAGAATGTTGCTCTTTGCCGGAGCGGGTTCTTTTTTTGTATTCCGCCTCAGTATCGCCTTTATCCTTGCTTTTACTTCCAGTATGTTGAAGGGTTTTGTTATATAATCATCCGCGCCAAATTCAAGTCCAAGGATCTTATCCATGTCATCACCCTTCGCAGTCAGCATTATGATCGGTACATTTGAAAATTCCCTGATCTGCTGGCATACCTGCAAACCATCCATTTTAGGCAGCATTATATCAAGCAGGATAATATCGTATGACGTATTTTTTGCGCATGCTACTGCTTCCTCGCCATCATAGGCGCATTCCACATCCATGCCGTCCTGTTCAAGGCTGAATTTAAGTCCCTTAACAATCAGTTTTTCATCATCAACAACTAAAACTTTATTTGCCATATTCCCTCGGTTCCCCCATCTGTCTTTTCAGACGCATATTTTATCTTTGATTTTTTCATAGGCAGCCTCTTTGATGCCAGGTACATTCATAATGTCCTCCACAGACGCAAATCCGCCATGCTGCATGCGGTAATTAACGATATCTGCGGCTCTGGCCTCTCCGATCCCCGGAAGCGCCATAAGCTGCTCCGCCGTGGCTGTATTGATATTGATGCCGGACGCCTGCGCGCCTGCATTCTCTCCCTCGCGCGGCACATAAAGCCGCATGCCGTCCTCCACATTCCCTGCAAGGTTCAGAGATGATTCGTCAGCCTGCTCTGAGAATCCTCCCGCCAGGCTTATCAGCTCATA
>CANRBP010000165.1 GCA_947628875.1 uncultured Lachnospira sp. | reverse complement strand
CATCCCGTGCAATCCATGACTGACACCGTAATGGCAAACTCGTACCCCGGCATTCCTGACATTTCCGCCTTTTTCATGTCTGAAGGCGCCTGTTTTATTTCTTCGCCGGAAAGCACCGCAGGACGGATAACAGCATGCGGACAGATATAAGAACAGCGGTTGCACTGTATACACCCTTCCGGATTCCAGCGCGGCACATCTACCGCCACGCCCCTCTTTTCGTACCTGGAAGTCCCCTGAGGATATGTTCCATCTGCCATATCCATGAATGTTGAAACAGGCAGTTCATCTCCTCTGCAATGATTAACAGGCTGCTGTATCTGCCTTACAAATGATGTTGCCTCCGGCCTGCCCTGCAGTTCCGGCCGCTTTACTTCTTCCTCTGCGCTGTCCTCCCATTCATCAGGAACAGCGACCTCAACCGCCTCATTAATTCCCCGCTCAATTGCCCGATAGTTCATTTCAACTACATCTTCACCCTTTTTGGCGTATGTCTCAAGCGCTTTTTCTTTCATATAGCGCACTGCTTCTTCCTCCGGAATAATGCCAGACAGCTTAAAGAATGCCGCCTGAAGGATAGTATTTATCCGGCCGCCCAGTCCTATTTCCTTTCCGATGCTTATGCCGTTTATGACAAAAAAGCGTATCCCGTTGGCCTTTATATATTTTTTTGCACGCGCCGGCAGCCACTCACCGGCCTTTTCTGCAGGCCATTCACAGTTGAGCAGGAATATGCCGCCTGCCTTTACATCTTCAACAAGATTATATTTATACAGATAAGCAGGACAATGGCATGCAACAAAATCAGCTTTCTCAATCAGATAAGCAGACTGTATCGGATTTTTCCCGAATCTCAGGTGAGATGTGGTAACGCCGCCTGATTTTTTGGAATCATAATCAAAATATGCCTGTACATACAAATCCGTATGATCGCCTATGATTTTAATCGAATTTTTATTGGCTCCAACCGTGCCGTCCGCCCCAAGGCCCCAGAATTTGCAAGATGTCGTTTCGGCCGCCGCAGTATCATCTGTCCGTGTACGCGCAAGGGAAGTATGCGTAACATCGTCCGTGATGCCAACCGTAAAATTCTTTTTATCCATATTGTCATATACAGCAAAAATATCCGCAGGCGTTGTATTTTTAGAACCCAGTCCATAGCGGCCGTTCAGCAGCGTTACATTTTCAAAGCGGCTTCCCCTGAGCGCTGCGGCCACATCCAGATAGAGCGGCTCGCCGACTGAACCCGGCTCCTTTGTCCTGTCAAGCACATAGATATAACGTGCCGTATCAGGCAGCGCCGCCAGAAAATGGCTTGTTGAAAACGGCCTGTACAGGCGCACCTTGACTAATCCCAGCTTTTCTCCATTCTTAATGCCGTATCGTATGACCTCCTCCGCTGTTTCACAGACGGAACCCATTGCCACAATGACCTTTTCCGCATCCGGCGCGCCGACATAATTGAAAAGCTGGTAATTTGTGCCTATCTTTGCATTTACCATCTCCATGTATTTTTCAACAATGCCTGCAGCCGCCTCATAATACGGGTTGCACGCCTCGCGCACCTGGAAAAAGATATCCGGGTTTTGTGCCGAACCCCTCAGCACAGGACGCTCAGGATTCAGCGCCCGCCTGCGGAACGCGCTTATTGCATCCATATTGCACATTTCCCTTAATGTCTCATAATCCCATATTTCTATTTTTTGAATCTCATGCGAAGTCCGGAAACCGTCAAAAAAATGAAGGAACGGAACACGTCCTTCAATAGCTGCCAGATGTGCAACTGCGCCAAGATCCATCGCCTCCTGCACGCTGTTGCTGCAAAGAAACGCAAAACCTGTCTGCCTGCATGCATAGATATCCTGATGATCCCCAAAAATAGAAAGCGCATGAGACGCAACCGCCCTCGCCGATACGTGTATGACGCCCGGAAGCAGCTCGCCTGCGGCCTTATACATATTAGGTATCATCAAAAGCAATCCCTGTGAAGCCGTGTAAGTTGTTGCCAGCGCGCCTGCCGTCAGCGCTCCGTGGAAGGCGCCGGCCGCCCCCGCTTCAGACTCCATCTCCACAAGCTTTACCACATTGCCAAAAATATTTTTTCTTCCCTGCATTGCCCACTGGTCGGTAAAATCCGCCATTGGCGATGAAGGAGTGATCGGATATATGGCAGCCACTTCCGTGAATGCATAGGAAACATGCGCTGCTGCTGTATTTCCATCCATTGTCTTCATTTTTCTTGACATAACCTGCACCTCGCTTCGCTGTTAATCTTTTTAGCTTTCATCTACAGGTATTATGCACACATTCAGCAGCATTTAATCCCATAAAAAAGACTGCAAAGCAGATAAACCTGCCTTGCAGTCTTACAATTACAAAATTACCGGGTTATTATTTATAAAGTTCAACAAGCTTCAACAGATGCTGATAACGCTCATTTGCCACTTTCTCTGATTCTGCAAAGAGCTTCTCTGCCCTCTCAGGGAACGGCTTGATAAGCCTTGTGTAACGTGCCTCGTTGTTCAGGAATTCCTGATAAGAACCATCGCCTTCCTTTGAAACAAGAGTAAACGGATTCTTGCCCTCTGCTTTAAGCTGCGGATTGAATGAGAAGAGGTTCCAGTAACCTGACTTAACAGCCTTCTTCATCTCATCCTGGCAGTGATTCATGCCGCCCTTTGCAATACCATGCAG
>CANRBP010000164.1 GCA_947628875.1 uncultured Lachnospira sp. | reverse complement strand
TCCACGCCATGCCGCCTCAGCACAGCCAGCTTCTCCGGAGTAATGCTGTCCGCCCGGCCGGCCTCAACCGTAAGTTCCGCCACGCCGTCCATATCAAATATTTCCTCAAGTTCGCACAACAGCCTGTTCATCTGCTCCGGCTGCAGCGTTGTCGGCGTTCCGCCTCCGATATACACTGTATCAAGATGGCGCCCTGCCATCTCTCCGGCTGCGTAGCGCATCTCACTGATAAGCGTATCCAGATAGGCATACGTCTTATCCGCATAAGCAGCCAGCGGATAAGATGAAAAAGAGCAATACAGGCATGTTGTAGGACAAAACGGTATCCCCAGATAAAGGCTGTATCCGTTCCTGTAATCAAGTTTGTCCAAAATCGCTTTCTCATTTTTTGCCACTTGCAGCGCAAGCTTTGCCTTGTTCTCGGCTGTAAAATATTTTTGCGTAAACAGATTTAAAATATCCTGTTCATTGCAGCCGTCTTCCAGCATTCCATATGCTATCTTGCCCGGACGTATGCCTGTCAGATACCCCCATGGCAGGGTTTTCCCGGTTGCATTGCATAACTTGCGGTACAGGTTAAGCTTAAAAGCTTCATGCGCCTCCTTGCCTGCAAGCTGACGCATCTCATCGCTGACCTCCGGCTCTATCAGAATATCCTGCTCTGACATCTCCGTCCCGTCCTTATACGGCGCAGTCTCAGTGCGCGGGTAAAATGAACGGATCAGCACCAGTGCATCATCATAAAACACTTTATCATTGAGTTTTATATATATCATATCAAAATCCTTATTTGCATCTGCTATTATCCGGCTCCGCCAGCTCACCGGCAATACGGATTATACTGTTTCTCATATGCAACAGCCGTGCATTCGCCATGCCCCGTATATACGGCCGTTTCTTCCGGCAGCACAAACAGTTTTTCCTGTATGCTGCGGACAAGCTCGGACATGCTCCCTGTCGGAAAATCCGTCCTGCCAACTGACTCTGCGAACAGCGTATCACCGGAAAACAAAATTCCCTCATCTGGAAGGTAATAGCACACGCCTCCGCAGGTATGCCCCGGCGTATGGATCACACGGAAAACGAGATGCGCAAGCTCAAGCCCCTGTCCATCGTCCAGCCATTCATCTGCACAAAGTTCAACCGGATCTGAAAGATAATCACCGGACAGATTGAGCGCCGGCTGTGCAAGAATTTTCTGCTCATGCTTTCCTGCATAAATTTTAACGCCGAAATGCCTTTTAGCCTCGCTTGCAGCCATAATATGGTCAAAATGCCCATGCGTCAGCAGAATGCCCTGTAACTTGCAGCCAGACGATTCAACCATTTTCTGTATCCGCTCAAACTGCCCGGCCGGGTCAACCAGCACGCATTCCCTGTTTTGTTCATTTTTAACTAAATAACAGTTTGTCTGCAAGATGCCAAGCACCGCACATTCCACTTTAACCGCCATATTTTAATCCCCTTCCATCTGATGCATTCAGCCTGTTGTACGCATAATATCAGTAACGCCCTCCACCTTATTTAATTTCTCGATCAGCCTGTTCAGCTCTTCCCTGCGGTGGATTTCAAAACCTACGTTTATAGTTGCCACTTCCTTCTTGTTAAGCCTGCAGTTCAGCGAACGCACATCTATCTTCTCCTCAGTAAAAATTTTGGAAATATCTACTATCAGTCCTGTGCGGTTATTTGCAAAAATATTGAGCTCGGCGCTATATTTTTCTTCATCCATGCCTGACTGCGCCCATTCTGCATCAATAAGGCGCACGCGTTCATTTGCAGGAAAATTCAGCACATTAATGCAGTCTGTGCGGTGGATCGTAACACCGCGCCCCCTTGTAACAAAGCCAACGATCTCATCTCCAGGCACCGGATTGCAGCACTTTGAAAAACGGAACGCAACATCATTCATGCCTTTAACCAAAATTGCGCCATGATTGCGCCTGTTATCACTTTTTTTGCCGCCGTCAGGCTGCGTGATCCCTCTTAAAACTTCCTGATCCGTAAGCTCCGCTTTTCTCTGTTTCTCCGTCTCCTCCAGCAGCTTATTTACGACCTGGCCTTCCTTCAAGCCGCCGTGCCCAACTGAGGCGAGCAGCGAATCCCAGTCCTTAAAGCCATACTTCAAAAGCGTCTTTTCCACGCTGTTCGGCTTTGTAATATCAGACAGCACGATTCCCTTGCTCTTGCAATAACCGGATATAAGTTCCTTGCCTCTTAAAATATTATCTTCTTTTAATTCCTGCTTAAACCACTGGTTAATCTTATTGCGCGCCTGAGTGCTCTTGACAATTCCCAGCCAGTCCCTGCTTGGCCCTTTTGAATTTTGTGACGTGATTATCTCTACACGGTCGCCGTTTTTAAGCTGGTAATCTATCGTAACCAGTTTTCCGTTGACGCGCGCGCCTACCATCTTATTGCCGACAGCGCTGTGTATGCTGTAGGCGAAATCCACCGGACAGGAACCTGCAGGCAGGTTCTTGACATCGCCTGTAGGCGTAAAGCAATATATATTGTCAGAAAAGAGATTCAAATCGCTCTTGATCGAAGTCAGAAACTCCTTATTATCCATCTCCTTCTGCCATTCCAATATCTGGCGCAGCCAGCTCAGCTTTGCCTCCTCGCTGCGGCTGCCTCCGTCAGCGCCGCGGCCTACAAAAACTGGGACCAGGACTGCTTTGAGAACTACCTGCGGACCCTGAACATCCCCGCGGACAAGA
>CANRBP010000163.1 GCA_947628875.1 uncultured Lachnospira sp. | reverse complement strand
ATTTTACAATAAAATAACACAAATTTAAGCAATTAATCAAATATCAGTATCTCCGGTTTTACGCTATCTATTCAGGTACGCGTCAAAAATCTCCGCCGCAATCGGCACGGTCTCGCTGCTGGCCGTTCCCGCGTCCTCCACCAGAACGCACACTGCGATCTGCGGGCTGTCCACCGGCGCAAAACCGACAAACCAGGAATGGTAATTCTCGCTGTCATCATACTGGGCAGAACCCGTCTTGCCGGCGGCGCGGTAATCTGCGCTGCTCAGCGCGCTGCCTGTCCCGTCTGTCACGACCGCCCTCATATATCCGGCAAGCAGCTCCGCTTCATCACGCGTCATCAGTTCCGCGCGCTGGTGCGGCTCGCTGACTGATATAACGCCGCCGTCTGCATTTTCTATGCGCTCGACAAAGCATGGATCCATCATTATGCCGCCGTTTGCAACAGCCGCCGCTATCATCAGGTTATGGATCGGCGAAATCATTGTTTTACCCTGTCCGATGGCGGTTTCCTGAACCTCGCTTATGCCTGATGAAGCATCAAGCGAAAAGCTGCTGACGCTCGACTCTATGCCGATATTCAAATGCTCGTTAAACAGGAATTCGCTGCAAAGCTGACGCAGCCCTTCACGGTCAAGTTCAAGGCCGATGCTGGAAAATGAAGCATTGCAGGAATTTGCAAAGGCTGCCCGCAGGTCTTCCTGGCCGTGAGCCGTATTGTCATAACACGGTATAGTTGTTCCTCCTGCCTCATATGCGCTGCCGCTGCAAGTATATGCATAACTGCCATAGTCGCTTTTCTGCCGGATATACGCAAGCGCTGTCAGAATCTTAAATGTAGAACCCGGCGGATAAAGTCCCTGTGTAGCGCGGTTAAGCAGCACGGAATCCGAACTGTCATATCCAAGCCAGGTATTGTACTCTGACGGCGCCATGTTCGGGTCATAGTCCGGTTTTGACACAAGCGCAAGCACCTTCCCGGTCGCAGGCTCCATCACTATCACCGCTCCTTTGTTGTTTCCGAGCGCATCGCAGGCTGCCTGCTGCAGCTTTGGAACAAGCGTTGTAACAATATTTTTGCCAAGCACTTTCTGGCCGCTCGCATCATTTGCCAGCTGATCCAAAATGCTGCCTGATTCTGACAGAAGCTCATAATTTTCCATGCCCTCTATGCCGCTCTTTGACGCGTTTAACCCGACTACATGGCAAAATACGCTGCCATACGGGTACCGCCGCGTTTCGGTTCCATCTTCCCCGGTAATCGTTTCAGCCAGCACGGATCCGTCTGATGCTAGTATCTTTCCGCGCACGATTTTTTTCTCCTGGTTGTCGATGCGCTTATTGTACGGGTTATTTATGATATGCGGCGCCTGCACGGCGCTAAACCAGATAAGGTATCCGGCCATCAGCATAAACAGCGCCACAAACAGGAATGATACCATATTTGTTTCACGGTTGCGCAATCCCGGCTGGCGGTTTTCCAGTATGTCATTTTGATGCTTTTTTTGCTTTTTCACTGATTTTTTTTGCTTTATGCTTTTTTCCCTGCTGCCCATTTGCCTCACCTTCATCTTGTCTCATATTATACATGCCGTTTATCAGCGCAAACATGACAAGCGAGCTGACCATTGAACTGCCCCCATAGCTGACAAACGGCAGTGTTACGCCCGTCATCGGTATCATTTTGATAGCGCCTCCGACGGTCAGGAAAACCTGAAAACCATATGTTGAACCCAGTCCGACTGCTGTAAGCCTGTAAAAAAGCGTCCTGCATCTTGATGCGATGTTCATCATCAAAATCAGGTTATTCAGGCATATCAGCAGAAGGGCAATGGCAAATATAACGCCAAATTCCTCGGCAATCGCCGAGAACATAAAATCTTTTTCCGCTACAGGGATTTTATCGGGCAGTCCCTGTCCCAGTCCATAGCCGAACCATGACCCCATGCCTATCGCAAAAAGCGACTGGCATATCTGGTATCCGGTATTGTCTATATCCGTCCATGGATCAAGCCATACAAGCACGCGGCTGCGCACATGGGCAAACAGCCGGTAAGCCGCCAGCGAGGCTGCGCCGCCTGCTCCCAGGCCTGCCGCTATATACCATGCCTTGCCGGTCGCCGTAAAAAGCATCATAAGGTAAACTACAAAAAAAATCAGCGCGGCACCCAGATCGGTTGACAGAACCAGTATTACTACATGCAGCGCCGCCGCCGCCGTCACAGCCGCCGTCTGGCGGAAACTTACTGAACGGTTGAACATGGAGGCGATAAACAGTACATAAAGGATCTTGACAAATTCCGCAGGCTGTATTGAGACAGGGCCGACTGTAAGGACAAGCTTGGCGCCGAACACCTCGCTGCAAAACAGTACAGCCACAAGCAGCGAAAGTCCGGCTGCACAGTACAGCCAGCCAAAATTCCGGAAATTCCGCACTTTTTTTAACAGCCACGGGATCATAATCGTGACTGCCGTTCCGCCTGCTGCAATGGCAAACTGCCTGACGCCCTTGTTAAAATTAAGCCGCGCCGTCATTACAAACCCTACAGCCATGCACAGGCACATATTGTTTATCAGCAGCCTTGATGCGCGCGGATAAAGCACGTCATATGCCATTATGGCCAAAAACATGTAAATAAACTGCGCAAAATACAGTATCAGGTAGCGGATATCTTCATCGTTCAAAATATACAGTATCAGAAATCCAAGCAGATGGATAGAAAAAAGCAGTATATCCTGC
>CANRBP010000162.1 GCA_947628875.1 uncultured Lachnospira sp. | reverse complement strand
CACAGCCGGCAATTGGATATGGATATACCATGGCAATGGCCTTTATTCGGTTTATATGCACTGTTCCAAGCTGAAAGTTTCTGTGGGGCAGGTCGTCAACCGCGGAGATGTGATAGCGCTCATGGGTTCGACAGGCAGTTCAACGGCTGCCCATCTGCATTTTGGCGTCCGGCTCAACGGGGGATATGTAAATCCAAATCCGTATCTGGGGATATAGAGACATAAATCTGCGGTTTTTATTAAAAAATAATGCCTGTGCAGGATTCTGAGAGATACAGATGGGGAATCATAGATGGATAACCATATATGGATAACAGATTATTATTAGGAGGCAGAGGCATATGACAGAAGAACAGCAAAGCGATTCCTATGAGGCTGACGGCGGAAATATGAAAATGAGGGAATACAAAAATGGCGTATTCAGAGGCGCGGTTTACGGACTGCTTTGCGCAGTAACCCTGTTCTGCCTGGCATTTGCAGTTATGCTGTATGCCGGATTTATCCATATTGGCGTGAACGGGGAAATATATGTGCAGGATACTGCTATCCAGGAGCAGCAGGGCATCGGCAGCCAGGTAAAGGAAAAACTGGACACGCTTGACAAAGTGCTTGATGGTTTTTATTTTGATGATGTTGATTCTCAGGCCGCTGCTGATGAGATTTACAAGTCATATCTTGATGCTTATGGAGATCCCTATACTGTTTATTATACGCCTGAGGAATATGATAGCATTGTGGAATCTAATATGGGCGTTTTTTATGGCATAGGCGCAATCTGCCAGAAAAATGAAGATGGCACGATTTTGATCGTAGAGGCATATGAAGATGCGCCGGCATACAAGGCCGGCATACGTGACGGCGATTGCGTTGACAAGGTAGATGGCAGTGATATACGAGAGATGGATCTGTCCTCGGCAGTAGCGCTGATAAAAGGGGAAAAGGGAACTTCTGTTGAGCTTGAAATCATACGGAATGGCGAAACGTCCAATGTTACGGTCATACGCGATGAGGTGAAGGTTAAGACAGTGACGTATGAGATGATGGATGGAAAAATTGGCTATCTGAAAATATCACAGTTTGAAGATGTAACGGCAGATCAGTTTAAGGAGGCGCTGCAGGAGCTTAAAAATCAGGATATGGCGGCGCTTGTCATTGATATCCGTTCAAACCCGGGCGGCATGCTGGACAGTGTGGTTGAAATATTGGACGAGATATTGCCGGACGGACTTATCGTTTATACGGAAAACAAGGCAGGAAGCCGGAAGGAGTATAAAGGAACAAACAGCAATCAGCTGGAAGTGCCGCTGGCTGTGCTGGTCAACGGAAACAGCGCGAGCGCATCGGAGATATTTGCAGGAGCTGTACAGGATTATGGCATAGGACGGATTATTGGCACGCAGACGTTTGGCAAGGGTATTGTACAGACGATACGTCCGCTGACAGATGGAAGCGCCGTCAAATATACGATTGCGAAGTATTTTACGCCGAAGGGGCAGGATATTCATGGCAAAGGTGTAACGCCTGATGAACCGGTTGAGATGCCTGAGTATGGAGACGAAGATACGCAGCTGGATGCGGCAGTCGGATATTTGGGGAGCCTTGTAAATTAGAATCTAGTGTGAAAAATCACACTGATGTGCTGATTTTTCACACGTGAATTTGTGCCGGAGCGTCACAAATTTCCCTGATGGCAGACGCGAATTTGAGATTCGCGTTGCCCCATCGCGAAAACGCTCTGGAATGGAGATTAGTATGGTAAAGATTATTGCGGACAGCACATGCGATCTGTCAAAACCTTTGTTGGAAAAATATGATATTGCGGTGCTTCCGCTGCATATCCTTTTGGGTGAAGACGAATATGAGGATGGCATTGGCGTTACCCCGGATGAAATTTATAAGTGGTCGGATGCTAACAAGACAACGCCAAAGACTTCCGCGCCGTCACTGGAACGCACGATAGAGCTGTTCAGGCCGTATATTGAGCGTGGTGATGAAATCGTATGCTTTTCAATCTCATCGGATATGTCAACATGCGCCAACGTGATGCAGCTCGCAGCTGAAGAATTAGAGGCGGACGACAGGGTTTTTGTGGTGGACTCAGCCAACCTGTCAACCGGGATAGGACTGATGGTGATCGAGGCGGCTCTGATGGCGAAAGAAGGCAAAACAGGCGCGGAAATAAGCAGGGCAATGGAGGAGCTGAAGCCGCGTGTCCGTGCAAGCTTTGTAGTGGACACGCTGGTGTATCTGTACAGGGGAGGCAGGTGCAGCGGACTTGCGGCGATGGCTGGCGGCGCTCTGAAACTTCACCCGAAGATCAGCGTTGAGAACGGAAAGATGGCTGCTGGGAAGAAGTACCGCGGAAAGATGTCAAATGTTGTTATGGGTTACGTGAAGGATTTGGAAGCTGATTTAAAGCGTGCAAGGACTGACAGGGTATTTATAACGCATTCAGGATGCAGTGAAGAAATAGTACAGGCGGTGCATGAGTACCTTGAACAGTTAGGGATATTTTCAGAGATACTGGTCACGCGTGCAGGCGGCGTTATTTCTTCGCACTGCGGGCCTGGGACGCTGGGCGTACTTTTCCTGGTTTAAGGATTTTGGCTGAAAAGACGGCAGATTTATCTACAATGGAGGGCAAAAATTGGATAGAGCAGAGAGAATCAAAGCATTACAGAAAGAGAAGGATGTTATTATCCTGGCACATTATTATGTGGACGGCGAAGTGCAGAAAATAGCGGATCATGTGGGGGATTCATTTTATCTGAGCAAGGCTGGCCACGTGTGGATAGTCCAGATAACGGCGCAGTC
>CANRBP010000161.1 GCA_947628875.1 uncultured Lachnospira sp. | reverse complement strand
GCCGCCCAGCAGGCCGCCGCCTTTCTTGTTCTCTGCACTGTATGTAAAAAACTCGCCCACTGAGGCCTCTGTGATATCCGGACTGCTGCCAAGACGCTGCCAGGCCGCCGCCAGTATGACCGTCAGCACATAGACTGCCGCCGTCTTAATCCTCGCAACAGCCAGCATCCTGCGGTTTGATATTAAAAACAGAAGCGTAGCTGCGATAATTATCGGAAATACATATTCCATTACGCCGATCATGCCGAACATAAACCATTTAATATGTACGCCAAAAGTCCCTGCCAGGTTGAAATTGCTCAATAGCAGGATAATAGTAAACGCAAAGGCTGCCAGCAGCAGTATCTCCGCCTGCATCTGCCCCATCTCTGCCGTCTTAACTGCTTTAGCAGTTTTACCTGCTTTACCAGTTTTACCTGATTTTGCTGTGTTTGCTGTTTTAGATGTTTTTCTGTTTCCAGAGGACGATCCCCTGTTCGATGCTCTGCTGCCTGTCCGCGTTGCACCTTTGGCAGTTTGTTGACCCCCGCTTTTTTTTGCGTCACCCGGCTGCCCGGTGACTTTTTTAACACTACTCTGTCCGCCCGCTGCCATCTCTACCTCCATGCGACTGAACTCTATATTAAAGTCATTTTAACCTTAGCGTTATATTATATCATTATCAGCCAATTAAAACAAGCCTGCATCCATGGAATTACCACAGATACAGGCTCCAGGCACCTAATCCTCATCTACAGCAGACAATTCTGCAAAACCCTGGCGTTTCCTTGCCATCTCATCGCTCTCAAGGTATTCGTCATACGTTGTCACCTTGTCGATCAGCTGGCCGCTCGGCACGATCTCCATGATACGGTTTGCCGTTGTCTGGATAAACTGGTGGTCATGCGATGTAAACAGCACAACGCCAGTAAATTTGATTACGCCGTTGTTCAGTGCCGTAATAGACTCCATATCCAAATGGTTAGTCGGATCGTCAAAGATAAGCACGTTTGCGCCCATGATCATCATCTTTGATATCAGGCAGCGCACCTTCTCTCCGCCGGACAGAACCTTGACTTTCTTTACGCCGTCATCTCCTGCAAAAAGCATCCTTCCCAAAAATCCTCTGACATATGTCGAATCCGGATCCGGAGAATACTGCGTCAGCCAGTCCACGATTGTATCCTCGCAGTCAAATTCCGCCGAGCTATCCTTTGGAAAATATGCCTGAGACGTTGTTATGCCCCACTTATAGCTGCCTTCATCAGGCTCAATCTCGCCTGTAAGGATTTTAAACAGCGTTGTCGTTGCCAGCTCATTTGCGCCGACAAACGCAATTTTGTCATCATGTCCTACAATAAATGAAATGTTGTCAAGCACCTTTACGCCGTCAACCGTCTTTGATATCCCATCTACCCTGAGCACCTCGTTGCCTATCTCCCTCGCCGGCCTGAAATCAATATACGGATATTTCCTGCTTGACGGACGTATTTCCTCCAATTCTATCTTCTCAAGCGCGCGCTTGCGGGAAGTCGCCTGCTTCGACTTGGAGGCGTTTGCTGAAAACCGCTGTATGAACTCCTGAAGTTCCTTGATCTTCTCCTCTTTTTTCTTGTTGGCTTCCTTCATCTGCTTGATCAAAAGCTGGCTTGATTCATACCAGAAATCATAATTTCCTGCATACAGCTGTATCTTGGCATAATCAATATCCGCAATATGCGTGCATACTTTATTCAGGAAATAACGGTCATGCGATACAACGATAACCGTATTTTCAAAGTTTATTAAAAATTCTTCCAGCCATGCTATAGCATCCAGATCCAAATGGTTTGTCGGTTCGTCAAGCAGCAGAATGTCCGGATTTCCAAACAGCGCCTTTGCAAGCAGTACCTTGACCTTCTCGCTGCCCCCGAGCTCTGACATCATCTTGCCGTGAAGCTCAGTCGGAATGCCCAGCCCGTTCAGGAGCTGAGCCGCATCTGATTCCGCTTCCCAGCCATTCATATCAGCAAACTCCGCCTCAAGCTCGCTTGCCTTGTTTCCATCTTCTTCCGTAAACTCTTCCTTCGCGTAGATAGCCTCTTTTTCCTTCATGATCTGGTAAAGCCGCTCATTTCCCATTATAACTGTGTCCAGAACAACACAGCCGTCATATTTAAAATGATCCTGCTCCAAGAATGAAAGACGCTGTCCCGGCGTAACAGTCACATCACCCTTGCTTGGCTCCAGCTGGCCGGTCAGAATCTTCAAAAAAGTAGATTTTCCCGCGCCGTTAGCGCCAATCAATCCGTAACAGTTGCCTTCTGTAAACTTAATATTAACATCTTCAAACAACGCTTTCTTGCCAATGCGCAGCGTCACATTATTTGCACTAATCATGAACAAATCCTCCCATAATTTCTTGAGTTTGCATTTTGTGATGTGCGCTTCCGACACAGATAAAATACAAAATGCGGAGCTTATTATACTATACAAGGACAGTCATTGTCAAAGAGCAAGAGCGGACATGATCACCTGTTTTTACGGCTATTGGCACGGCCAGGCCTTCCGATGCCTGAAAGCATGTCACTCAGGCAGAAAGACAGCATGTCCAGTTCATCTTCTGTGCATGGCATTCCGCACCCGGCCTGCGCCATCATGGTATCAATGCAGCGCTTGTGCATATTAAAATCAAGCCTCCGCCCATAACGCACAAACAGGTACTTTGCCATCGCGATCAGCATAAGTGCGCGTGCCCTGCGGTCGTGTCCGTCTATGCACCAGAAAGCTGACGCCAGCGATTCCAGGTAGCGGTCATTCATCGCGCGTACTTTTTGCATCAATTCTCCCCTGTCCTC
>CANRBP010000160.1 GCA_947628875.1 uncultured Lachnospira sp. | reverse complement strand
TCAGCCGGTCCCGCATACCGGCCAGGACAGGATGGGCGGTTATGTGCCGGCAGTCCTCGCGAAGACTATGGAGACGGTGAAAGAGACGACAGGCTTTGACATGATGGATGCGCTGAAATCAAATACGATCCAGGCTCGCACTGAGAGGAATATCACATTGGACGGGTTGGATAATGCCGCAAAACCGGAATAATAAAAAGGCGAATAAAAGCCGGTGCTTGGCCGCAGCCTGATGGCTGCGCCGGTACCGGTTTTTTGTAATTTAGGTACAGTATGGCATTTATGTCAGAAATTTTTGCCTAAACTCAAGTTCGTGGATATTGAAATATTAATCAAAATAAGGTATTATGATATTCAATGGCTTTTTAGCAGCTTACAATTTCATGAGGAAAGACAGGTGAAAATGATGGATTTCAATATTACATTGATTCCTGGTGATGGAATCGGACCAGAGATCGTTCGCGAGGCGAGAAAAATTTTGGAAAAAATTGGCGAAAAATATGGCCATTCCTTTCATTTTACTGAAATACTGATGGGCGGCTGTTCCATTGATGCATGCGGCGTGCCGCTGACAGATGAGGCGGTTGCGATTGCAAAGGCTTCGGATGCGGTGCTTCTTGGAGCAGTGGGAGGCAATGTCGGCAATTCCAGATGGTATGATGTGGAGCCGCACCTCAGGCCGGAAGCAGGATTATTAAAAATCAGGAAGGATTTGGAACTGTTTGCAAATATTAGGCCAGCTTATCTGTACCCGGAGTTGAAGGAAGCTTGTCCGTTAAAGAATGAGGTGATCGGCGAAGGCTTTGATATGGTGATAATGCGTGAGCTTACAGGCGGACTTTATTTTGGAGAACGCCATATTACAGAAGTGAATGGACTTGTGACGGCAGTGGATACGCTTACATATAATGAAGATGAAATCCGCAGGATCGCAATCAAGGCGTTTGAAATTGCTATGAAGCGCCGGAAAAAAGTCACCAGCGTAGACAAGGCCAATGTGCTGGATTCATCAAGGCTTTGGCGTAAAGTTGTAGCAGATGTTGCAAAGGACTATCCAGAGGTTGAAGTGGACAATATGCTTGTTGACAACTGCGCAATGCAGCTTGTCATGAATCCGGGGCAGTTCGATGTTATTTTGACAGAAAATATGTTTGGAGATATACTTTCAGACGAGGCAAGCATGATCACAGGCTCGATAGGCATGCTGTCGAGCGCGAGTCTGGGAAAGACGAAACTCGGACTGTATGAGCCAAGCCATGGATCAGCACCGGATATTGCAGGGAAAAATATTGCCAATCCAATTGCAACCATATTGAGTGCGGCTATGCTCCTGAGATATTCCCTGAATCTGGATAAAGAGGCTGATGCTGTTGAGTCAGCTGTTGCGCAGGTACTTCGCGAAGGTTACAGGACAACAGATATAATGTCTGAAAATAAGACGGCTTGCACAACATCGGAGATGGGCGACAGGATAGCAGAACATATAAGATAATATATTTTTAGATGCGAAAAAAATCAGTATAGAAATGAGGATTACAATGAAAAGCGATAATGTAAAAAAAGGGATGCAGCAGGCGCCGCATCGTTCTCTGTTTAACGCGCTGGGATTTACAAAGGAGGAAATGGATAAGCCGATGGTCGGCATAGTCAGCTCCTATAATGAGATTGTCCCGGGGCATATGAACCTGGATAAGATTGTCAATGCAGTAAAGCTGGGCGTAGCGGAGGCAGGCGGCGTGCCTGTAGTTTTTCCGGCAATTGCGGTATGCGATGGCATTGCAATGGGACATGTAGGAATGAAATATTCGCTTGTAACGCGCGATCTGATAGCGGATTCTACTGAGTGTATGGCGCTGGCGCACCAGTTTGATGCGCTTGTAATGGTGCCGAATTGCGATAAGAACGTGCCAGGGCTTTTGATGGCGGCAGCAAGAATCAATGTTCCGACTGTTTTTGTCAGCGGCGGTCCGATGCTGGCTGGCCATGTCGGCGGAAAGAAACGCAGCCTTTCATCTATGTTTGAAGCTGTCGGTTCATATGCCGCAGGGACAATGACAGAAGAGCAGGTATGCGAATATGAGGAAAAAGTGTGCCCAACCTGCGGTTCATGTTCAGGCATGTACACGGCCAATTCCATGAACTGCCTGACTGAAGCGCTTGGAATGGGACTTCGCGGCAACGGAACCATACCGGCTGTATATTCGGAGCGCATAAAGCTTGCGAAACATGCAGGCATGGCTGTTATGGAGATGTTAAAAAAGAATATCAGGCCAAGGGATATCATGACCAAAGAGGCTATTTTGAATGCGCTTACAGTAGACATGGCACTTGGCTGTTCTACAAACAGCATGCTTCATCTGCCAGCCATTGCGCATGAGATCGGTTTTGATTTTGACATTAAATTTGCAAACGATATCAGTGAGAGGACTCCTAATTTGTGCCATCTTGCACCGGCTGGTCCGACATATATGGAAGATCTGAACGAAGCAGGCGGAGTTTATGCCGTTATGAAGGAACTGGCGGATATCGGCCTTTTAAATACAGAATGCATGACAGTCACAGGCAAGACTGTCGGTGAGAATATTGCCAATGCAGCCAATCTTGATCCGGAGGTCATTCGTCCAACAGACAATCCATACAGTAAGACAGGCGGCCTTGCCGTGCTTTCCGGCAACCTTGCGCCTGACGGAAGTGTTGTAAAACGGTCGGCAGTCGTTGAAGAAATGATGGTACACGAAGGACCGGCGAGAGTCTTTGACTGTGAAGAGGATGCAATTGAGGCAATCAAGGGCGGCAGGATTGTCGCAGGGGACGTAGTTGTCATACGCTATGAAGGACCGAAGGGAGGCCCGG
>CANRBP010000159.1 GCA_947628875.1 uncultured Lachnospira sp. | reverse complement strand
CTTCGGATTTTTTAAATACAATACGCAAAATTAATATCGAGCTTGGCGTTACCGTTGTGATAACGGAACATCGCCTTGAAGAGATATTTTACTGTGCTGACCGCGCAATTGTCCTTGATAACGGACGCCTGTCGGCAAATGATACTCCGCGCAGCATAAGCAGGCTGCTGTATGAAAAAAGCAATCCTATGTTTTCAGCGATGCCTGCGCCGGTGCGTATTTTTTACAATGCAGGCGGCAGCGGAAGCTGTCCTCTGACAGTCAGGGAAGGCAGAAACTGGCTGGACGGGGAATTTGCAGAAAAACCTGAGATAACATCTGTTCCGGCTGATACGGCTGTCGGAAAGCCTGGCAGTCCTGCTCTTTCGCTCAAAGAACTCTGGTTCAGGTATGAAAAGGACAGTCCCGACATACTCCGCGGACTGAGCATGGAAACGCCGTCAGGAAGCCTTTCGGCGGTTGTCGGAGGCAACGGCGCCGGTAAATCGACAGTTTTAAAGGCAATCTGCGGAATCAGCAGGGCATACAGAGGGAAAATCAAGATATTTGGCAAAAATATCAATAAATATAAATATTCAGAATTATTTCACGGCTGCATTGCGCTGCTTCCGCAGGATCCAAAAAGCCTGTTTGTGAAAAAGACAGTCCGTGAAGATCTGGAAGAAATGACAAAGGACAGCAAAAAGATAGCAGATGCCGCCGGCATATGCATGATTGACGGTTTCATGGACAGCCATCCATACGACCTTTCAGGCGGCGAACAGCAGCGTGCCGCACTGGCAAAAGTGCTGCTTGCTGAGCCGAGGCTGCTTTTGCTTGACGAGCCGACAAAGGGCATGGATAATTATTTTAAAGAAATATTTGCATCAATTCTCACGAAACTGAAAGAACAGGGCGTTACTATCATAATGGTATCGCATGACATTGAATTCTGCGCCAGGCATGCGGACATTGTGAGCCTGATGTTTGACGGTCAGATATTATCATCAGGCGCTCCGAGGGAGTTTTTCGGCAGCAATCATTTTTATACGACAGCCGCAAGCCGTATGAGCCGCCATATATTTGAAAATGCCGTCACGGCAGAAGACGTTGTTGAACTTTACAGAAAAAACAAAGGAGAGGCATAGGCATAATGAAAAAATCATACATTGCAATTTTGGCGGTATTCATTCTTTTATTTCCGGCGACCATTTATTTTGGAGGAATGATTCCGGGCAGGGGTTATTATATAACAGGCGTTTTAATGATCTTAGAATTAATGGTTCCTTTTTTTATGGCATTTGAAAAGCGCAGGCCGCAGGCGAGGGAACTTGTTGTCATCGCGGTCATGTGCGCTCTCGCAGTCATAGGACGCGTGGCGATACCGTTTCCGAATTTTAAGGCTGCGTATGCAGTCATAATGCTTGCAGGGATTGGACTGGGGCCTGAAGCCGGGTATATAGTCGGAGCTGTTACGGCCTTTGCAAGCAACTTCTTTTTTGGTCAGGGTTCATTCCTTCCATGGCAGATGATGGCGTATGGGGCAGGAGGAATGCTTGCAGGTTTTGTGTTCAGAAAAGGCGCAGCTGCAAGGAAAGCTTGGATTATAGCCGCATTTGGATTTTTGGCTGTCATTTTTTGGATTGGCCCGCTGCTGGACAGCTCTTTTCTGTTCTTTGCGGCAGCCGAAATGACGCCTGCCTCAGTCATAGCTGTATTTGTATCCGGTTTTGCGGTGAATGTCAGCCAGGCAGCCAGCACGGCGCTGTTTATGCTTATTTTTGGAGTGCCTCTGCTTGAAAAACTGGAAAGGATAAAAATAAAGTATGGCATGATGGAGGGCTGATATGGGATTTGAGTGCTGCCACCCGGCGGTAAATCTGATTTATTTTATTGCGGTAATATGGGGCATGCTTGCATTCCATAACCCCGTATTTATCTTAATTTCATTTTTTTCTGCTTTTGCATACAGCGTCAAGCGGAACGGATGCAGAGCCGCAGCGTTCAATACGGCTCTGCTGCCGCTTATCCTTGTTTTTGCGCTGTACTATGGAACATTTAACCATTTTGGAATCACGGTTCTTGGGGAGAATTTTATAGGAAACCGCATCACGCTTGAGTCATTCGTTTACGGCCTTGTTCTCGGCGCGTCTGCGGCAGGCGCGGTTATGTGGTTTTCCTGCGTTTTCTCTGTCTTTTCTTCGGACAAAGCTGTCTACCTGTTTGGAAAGGCGAGTCCGGGGCTTTCTCTGTTTCTGTCAATATTGCTCCGCATGGTTCCGGAAATCAAAAGAGAGGCCGGGAAAATCCGCACGGCGCGCCGCGGCATTGGAAAAAAGCTGAACTATGGAAATGCAGCTGCACGTTTGAAAAAAATTGCGTCATTATGTTCAATATTAATCACCTGGACGATTGACGCCATGGTTTTGGCATCGTACTCTATGCGCAGCAGAGGGGTAATGCTTAAAGGCAGGAGGGCGTTTTCGGTTTACCGTTTTGACAACCGTGATCGTGCCTATGCAGTCGCTATGTCTGCCTGCATAACAATAACATTTATGGGAGTGCTTTTAAAGCAGACTGATGCGGTATATGATCCGAAAATAATCATGGCTCCTGTGGCTCCAATGAGCTATTTTTTTTATGCCGGATACGCCGTTTTGTGCTTAATGCCGCTTGGAATGGAATTGTTTACAGAATATTGCTTTTGCAGGGCGAGAAGCGCAATGATGAAAAAATAATATTAAAGCGTAAAAACTTCCGAAATTGTCAAAAATATTAAGAAATAAAGCCGGGTAATCCCGGAGGAATCATCGGGAGGATAAATATGGAAGAACAGTTTGAAGTGCGCACAGACCTTGCCCTTGAAATAAACGAGGCCGTGACGGAGGAGGACAGCCGTTACCGGGGAGTGGTCGTAAACGAACATAAGGACAATGATAACGGAATA
>CANRBP010000158.1 GCA_947628875.1 uncultured Lachnospira sp. | reverse complement strand
AGATGCGCCCTGATCCTGACATCGCCCATCTTGTATATTTTTTTTACGTCTTTAAATTCTATGTAGCTCATCCTGCCTCCGATTTATCCCAACCGCAGGTATACTGCATGCGGGTTACATGATTTTGAATATTGCATGACTGGCATGCATAAAAATAATATCAACTATTATAGCAGATTGTGACCATATGCCAAATAAAAAAATCATAAATTGTGCAAAAAAAGCTTTAATCTTCCTGTCATTTCTGGTTATGGCCTGCCGGCTGCGCACTCCTGGAGCCGCCGCTGCCGACAGTTCGCCGCTTTCCTCACTGTACGCAAAATATGCCGTTCTGCTGGACGGAGACACGGGCCGCGTCCTTCTTGGCAAAAATGAGTGCGAGCAGGCGCCGATGGCCAGCACGACCAAGATCATGACCTGCATACTTTCACTTGAGTACGGTTCGCCCAGCCTGGCCTGCACTACGTCAAAATATGCCGCATCTATGCCTGACGTCCAGCTTAATGCCACAGCCGGGGAAATATTCAATCTCCAGGACCTGCTCTACTCGCTTATGCTGAAATCGCACAATGATACTGCCGTGATCATTGCCGAAAATGTTGCCTACTATTACATATGCCAGGTTCTAAGCGGCAAACAGGAAGATGTCTTTGGCGTTATGTCGTCCCAGGACTTTTCTTTTATAACAGATATTGCAGACGGCAGCAGCAGTTCACTCCCCGAATCGCTCGCCGTGGAAGACAGCAAGCGCCTTGTCTCCGTATTTGCCTCAATGATGAACCAGAAAGCAAAGGCGCTCGGCTGCACAGACACTTATTTTATCACGCCAAACGGCCTCGATGCCGAAGATGAAAACGGCATACATTCAACAACTGCCAGAGATCTTGCAACAATCATGGCATACTGCATAAAAAATCCTGAATTTCTGGATATCACCCAGTCTGCCAGCCACTCGTTCTCTTCATGGAAAAATGAAGGCTCCGGCCGCAGCTATAGCGTTTCCAATGCTAATGCCTTTTTGCATATGTACGACAATATTATTTCCGGAAAAACAGGCTTTACCGGGAACGCAGGCTACTGCTATATATGCGCCTACAAGTGCGACGGACGCACTTTTATCGTTGCGCTGCTCGCCTGCGGCTGGCCAAACAATAAATCCTACAAATGGCATGATGCAAAACTTCTTCTTGACTGGGGGAGGGCAAATTATTTTCCAAAAGACGTAATTGACCCTGGCTTTTCTGTGAATGACATTCCGGTTTCAGACGGACTTAAAGACCATACCGGCGCTTATATGACCGGCAGCCTGTCAATGCTTCTTGCGGAAACAGATCAGGTAAATGTTGTCGTCCATGTTCCGCAGATTTTACAGGCGCCCGTCACCGCAGGCTCATCTGTAGGCGAAGTCTGCGTTTATATAAATGATGAACTGTTTAAGAGTTTTCCTGTTTATGCCAGCGATTCCGTGGAAGCCGTGACATACAGGCATATGCTCGGCCGCCTGCTGCAGCGCTTCCTGTTCGGGGCAGGCTGCAAAAATACCTGTATATAATGACGGATATCGGAAGCCGGAATCTGCAAATTTTATATTTTGCATTTATCTGTGACAAAATGCGGAAACTCCAATTTAAATTTATCGACAAACAGAAGGAATCATGTTATAATATTTTCTAAATTCGCAAAAGTGCCATATATCATGCGTACTGTCACGGTACCTATATATACAGATGCACAGTTATGGAGATAGGAATATGAATAAAATCTATAAAGTTTTCCCAGGCGGAAATCACAAAGTTCTGACATTAAGCTACGATGACGGCAAGCTGGAAGATCGCCGCCTGGTCAGCATTTTGAATAAATACGGCATCAAATGTACTTTTAACTTAAATTCAAGCCAGCAGGAAAACACCGGCACGCACATACCGCCGGAAGAATGGCCTGAGCTTTATGCAGGCCATGAGGTTGCAGTCCACACGAGCACGCACCCTACGCTTGCAAGATGCCCTGAAAATGAGATTGTATATGAGATTTTAAGCAACCGTATCGAGCTTGAGCAGATAATGGGCTACCCTGTACGCGGAATGGCTTTCCCGAACGGTTCATGTGACGACCGCTGCTGCAGGATCGCAGCCGACCTTGGCATGCGCTATGCACGTATTGCCGCCGATAAATATGCGGCTGTACAGAGCGCGGAGACTTATGCCAAAGATGCGGAAGGTCCTATGCTGCTTGGCGATGAAACAGGCTTTGACATGCCGTCCGATTATATGAGATGGCTGCCTACATGCCACCACAACCACCATTTAATTGATTTTGGCCAGAAGTTCCTTAATCTGAACAAACCTCAATACCTGTATATGATGTACGTATGGGGCCACAGCTTTGAATTTGAACGCAACAACAACTGGTCTGTTATAGAAGATTTCTGCAAGCTGGTAGGCGGACGTGACGATATCTGGTATGCAACCAACATTGAGATTGTTGATTATAATTACGTATTTGACAGCCTGCAGTTCGCTGCTGACAACAGTTTCGTCTACAATCCCTGCGCCGCTCCGGCCTGGCTGAAGGTCAATGATGATTATGTAGTGGTTAAAGGCGGCGAGACTGTACATTTTTAAAACTCGAAAGGGACAGATTCAATTTTGGAGTTTGTCCTTTTTTTGTTGTATGCCTGTAATAAGCCAGGCTACATGAGTTCTTTGAAGAAGGGCAAGCAACGCCACAATCAGGCTGCCTGCCCCACGTTCTGCTCCCCACGTTCAAGGCTGGCCTTGTTTTTTGATTAAGGCATTATAAGACTAAAAAATCCGCGAAATCAAAAATGAGGGTGCCGCAAAATCATCAGAAACGATGATTGAGCGGTACCCTCATTTAAATTCTATATCTATAAAATGCGCCTTAACAGCTTATTATGCTCTGCCCATTCTTTTTTTAGATGCGGCGGCAA
>CANRBP010000157.1 GCA_947628875.1 uncultured Lachnospira sp. | reverse complement strand
AAAGCTATATTTAGCCATAAAATAAACCGACCTCCAATCGTTAGATTTTTGGTCTAACTTTTGGGGGTCAGTTCAAAAACCGATGCTCTTATTATAAACTTTATTTAGCTTATTAATTTCTGCTTTTAGAAATTTCTACTTCTCGATCGCCTGTTCCTCGAGTTCCTGCTCCAATCCGTTTATATACTTGTCAAAACCTCCGACAAGATCGTTTACCTTGTTAAACTCGCTTACTACAGTGTCAAACATTCCTTCATTCTTCTCAACATCATTTGAGGCATTCTCGCTGCTTGCCGTAATTTCTTCACTGACTGCTGAAAGCTGGCTGATATTGTCCACAATTACCGCGTTCGCATTGTTCAGATCCTGCATCATGCTCCCGATTTCAGTGATTTCCTGCGACAGCAGATCCATATTCTGCCTTACCTCGTTAAACGCCTTATGCACCAGATCAATCTGCCTGCTCTGCTCCTCAGTCGCTTTCAATGATATATTCACGCTGTCGGCTGCCTCATCTGCATTCTCCGAAAGTTCGACAAGAATCTGGGTGATATTGGACGATGCTTCCTGTGTCTGCTCTGCCAGTTTCCGGATCTCGTCTGCAACAACAGCAAAGCCTTTGCCTGCCTCGCCTGCCCTTGCCGCCTCGATTGAAGCATTCAGCGCCAGCAGGTTTGTCTGTGAGGAAATTTCAATAATTGAAGATGTGATTCCTTTTACGGCCTCTGTCTTATCCTGCAGATTAGTCATCTTATTGGCAACTTCCTCGCTGATATTGGAAATTTCCTCGCTGTGCTGCTTCAGCTTCTCAACTGTACGCATATTGTCTGAAACCATCTCTTTGGATTTCTTTGCGACCTGCACAACATTAGACGTGCGCGTCTCAGTATCAGTGATCGTCTGCTGGATTGTTGTCGTCATTGTCGTCTGTTCCTGAATGTTAGTTGCAACCCCGAGTATGCCGATGGAAATTTCCTTAACAGTCTCAGTAACCGCTGCATTGGATCCTTCCATTTCGCCTACAATATTGGCTACTATGTTCGTCTTTTCCTTAACCCCATCGGCAACTTTGAGAAGATCGTCCATCATAAGGCGCTGAAGCTGCTGTTCATCGCTGCTGCGCCCAAGAGAATGCTCATTAAACCTGCTCAGTATCTTGACTGTATTCATAGTGATTACAGCAGTAAAGATAATTATAAGCTCCTGCATGAACAGATTGTTTATCTCCGCCGCTTCCAGGCCGCCAATATAAAGCTTCAGGAAATGGATAATCACGACTGCCATCGTAGAAATGCTCATCACCCTGGCATAAAGCACATCTGAAAACAGCATTCCTGCAATCAGCAGCGGCAGCACATAAATAGTTGATGTTGAAATCACAACAAACAGGATCGTGTATATGTAATACAGCATAAACAGCGCCAGCGCTATCCATTTAAAATATCTGCCCTTCCTGTTTGTCAGGTAAGATGCAAGCACGCCAGCCAGGCCGATAAATAAAAACACAAGCTGCAGCTTTCCTGTTATTTTCATTTTTCCTTCAACAAGCCCCATCAGCATGATCAGCGTCAAACCGCCGTATACAAGCATATTGACCATGAAAAAATAAGAATTTGCCTTTGCTTCACGCGCCTGACGGTTGCTAAACTTCCACCCTTGCGTTATGCGTTCCCTGATTTTTTGAATTTCTCGCTCTTCTTCCATTACGCTAACCTCTCTAATACCTGTTTGTACATTAACCCCGTGTTATCCTTTTTCCCTCATCTTAATATTTTAATTAATTTTAGCATATTAAATAAAAAAAGTAAATTGCATTAAATATTTTTGTTAAAAACATACAATTAACAGCCATTTTTTATATAACATATTTTCACTTGGATTTCCGCATTCTGCGGTTACGCTTTTGTCACAGATAAAATACGAAATGAGGGGGCTAAAGATTTTCAGAATTCCAGAAGCAGGCCTTTCAAATTAGCCATGCTGTAACAGCGCTTTGTCTGAAAAAAATCCATGTATTGCTCAAAATTAGTATAAGAATGCTCAAACTGCCTTGAATACAGATGCGCAATATCAATCTGTTCATCTTTTGACAGAGTTCCCCCATTTTCCTTCCATGCAGCGACATCCAAGTGTTTTAGCGCCAGATAGCCTGCAACAGCTATCTTTACCTTGAGGACAATGTTATAGTCATAAACAGCATCAAGAAAATACCTGTACAAATAGTATACCAAGAGCTGTTCATACTCATAATCCCTGTCCGCATGCCAGCGCTCAAACGCCTTATACTGATTCTTAAATTCATTTGCATTTCCACTGCACATCTGAATAAAACGCTCCTCACAGGCGCAATATTTTAGCCAGTCCGGATTAATGACTTCCATTCCCGGAAAGACCTCAAAAAATTTGCTGATGCTGCCTGCACGTTTTTCCTGCCCTGCATGCCGCCGCTTCTGCTGAGAAAGGATTTTCTCGCAGCTCTCTTTATCTGAAAATATCCTGACAGCGCCGTCAATACGGCCGTACTGTCCGCTATCAATATGGCGCTGAATGCGCCGCGCCAATTCCAGCAGCAGCACGCACCGCTCATTAACCGTATAATCCTGATCCTGGGCAATGCTGTACGCATGCTCGCGCGCCCTGCTCAGCTGCATGTATAATCCGGCATCAATGTCATTGCAGGCTGTGACAGCCGAGCCGTCTTCCTCCAGTTCAAACTCAACTTTACCCTTATGGTTAAAAATCAGTTCGCCCGCCGTCTTGCATGACGGCGCCAGTCCAATTTCACGCGTGCCACCGTACTCGTTTATGAAACGTGGAAATTCAGCACATGTCTCACAGAGCTTATCTTCGCCCAATTCCGTATAAAGGTCGCAGAGATTACTGTCATTCAAAAAAGGACACCGCCCATTATCAAGGGTAAACGTACAGCCGCCCCCTTCCTCCGGAACCATGACAGATGCAAGCCTGCGGCCAAACTCCCCCGGCACATGGCGGTAAT
>CANRBP010000156.1 GCA_947628875.1 uncultured Lachnospira sp. | reverse complement strand
GGTCTGCGGTGCAGATCTGAATATTGCAGAATGCGGTTGTGACAGAGAGTCCCTGGATCCAAGAATGTCTGTTTTCAAAGATCTTTTAAACAACTTTAAGGAGGTGTAACCATGTCAATTTGTCCAAAAAACAGAACATCTAGGGCAAGGCGGGACAAGAGAAGAGCAAACTGGAAAATGACTGTTCCGAATCTTGTAAAGTGCAGCAGATGCGGTGCGCTGATGATGCCGCACCGTGTATGCAAGTCTTGCGGTTCATATAACAAAAAGGAAATCATTGCAGTTGACTGATAGAAGTCGATGCAGGGATTGGCAATGCACAAGAGGAGAGTGTTTGCAGATATGTTTTAGGCAGTCTGCAGCGCTCTCTTTTGTATTGGGAAGCCTGCGCAGAATTCAAGATAATCCAAGAAAAACCAAGAAGGGAATATTCTTCTTGATTTTAGCGGCCATATATAGTATAGTATCTACGATAGTGTGTGCGGCGGCTGTTTGACATGCTGCCTGCCGCAAATAGCAGGGAAAGTAAGAGGTTGGTTATGTCAGAAAAAGTCAGGGTTGCGCTTGATGCCATGGGTGGCGACAACGCGCCGGCCGAAGTTGTGAAAGGCGCTGTTGAAGCAGTCAATATGGAGAATGAGATTGTTGTCTTTTTGGTAGGCCAGGAGGCTTCTCTAAACAGAGAACTTTCAAAATATACATACAATCATGAGCAGATTGCTGTCGTAGATGCGCCTGACGTAATTCAGACAGGAGAACCGCCTGTGATGGCTATCCGCAAAAAGAAAGATTCGTCAATGGTCAGAGCTTTCAACCTTGTTAAGGACGGGGAGGCGGATGCGTTTGTTTCCGCCGGAAGTTCAGGTGCGATACTTGTCGGCGGCCAGGTGATAGTCGGACGTATTCGCGGCGTGGAGCGCCCTCCGATGGCTCCTCTGATACCAACATTAAAAGGCGTATCGTTGCTGGTTGACAGCGGGGCAAATGTAGATTCAAGGCCGTCATTTTTGCTTCAATGGGCAAAGATGGGTTCCATTTATATGGAGCATATCGTTGGAGTTAAAAATCCGAAGGTTGCTATCGTAAATGTCGGGCTTGAGGAGGAGAAAGGCAATCTTCTTGTAAAGGAAACTTATCCGCTGCTAAAAGAGTGCAGCGATATCAATTTTGTTGGAAGCATCGAGGCGCGCAATATTCCGAACGGCGATGCTGATGTGATCGTGTGCGATGCATTTGTGGGCAATGTCATTCTGAAATTATATGAAGGCACGGCTTCCGCTTTGATAAGCAAGATTAAAGGATCGCTGACAAAAAGCTTCAAAACCAAGATTGGCGCGCTTTTAATCAAAAAGACGCTGAAACAGGAATTAAAATCACTTGATGCAACTGAATATGGCGGAGCGCCTCTGATTGGACTGAACGGCCTGGTTGTAAAGGTACATGGGAATGCGACAAGCAAAGAAATAAGGACATCTATTATCCAATGCGTGAAATTCAAGAGGGAAAATATAAACGAAAAAATCAAGGAATCTTTAAAAATTTCATAAAGAACCTTGTTTTTCATAAAAAATATATTAATTAATAAAAGAAAGGATTGAGCGAATGGAATTTGAAAAGTTACAGAAAATCATAGCCGATGTGTTGAATATTGAGGAGGACAGAATTACGCTTGAGAGCACGTTTATTGACGACCTCGGAGCAGATTCGCTGGATGTTTACCAGATCATCATGGGCATTGAAGATGAATTTGACATTCAGATCCCGGACAATGCCGCTGAGAGTATTGTCACGGTTGCAGATGCTGTAGAACAGATAAAATCAGCTGCTAATTAATTGACAAAATTCTTATGAGGCTGTCTGAGAGGACAGCCTCATTTTTTAACATCAGGATGCGCAGACAGCAGCGCTGAAATGGAGGGGAAGATGAAACACAATACAGATTTGGACGGGTTCCAGCAGACGATAAAGTATAAATTCAATGACCTGTCTCTTTTAAAAAATGCACTGACGCACAGTTCATATGCAAATGAGCGTAAAATTAAAAATATACCTAACAATGAGAGGCTGGAATTTCTGGGTGATGCAGTTCTTGAACTGACTTCCAGCGACTATATTTACCGCAATCATGCCAAGATGAGCGAAGGACAGATGACGAAGCTGCGCGCCAGCATTGTATGCGAGCCTACGCTGGCGCTTTGCGCAAGGGACATCAAGCTTGAAGATTATATTATGCTGGGAAAAGGTGAAGACCTGACTGGCGGGCGCTACAGGGATTCTATTATTTCTGATGCGATGGAAGCGCTTATCGGAGCGATTTATCTGGACGGTGGTTTTGCTAGCGCAAAAGAATTTATTTTAAACTTTGTCCTCAATGATCTGCAGGGCAAACAGCTCTTTTTTGATAGCAAGACCATTTTGCAGGAAGTTATCCAGGCGGAAGGGAAAGAAATCACATATACGCTTTTGAGCGAGCAGGGGCCGGAGCATGACAAAACATTCAAGGTGCAGGCCGAAACTCCAGGCATATTCAAATCCATTGGGGAGGGGCATACAAAGAAGGCCGCACAGCAGAAGGCTGCCTATCACGCGCTGCTTTTTCTCAAGGAGCACGGTATGGATATTAATCCGAAAGGAATGTAAACAATGTATTTAAAGAGTATAGAAATACAGGGTTTCAAATCATTTGCCAATAAAATCCTGTTTGAGTTCCACAATGGGATAACAGGTATTGTCGGTCCGAATGGTTCCGGCAAGAGCAATGTTGCCGATGCAGTCCGCTGGGTGCTTGGCGAGCAGAGCGCAAAACAGCTGCGCGGAGCAAAGATGGAGGACGTCATTTTTGCCGGGACGGAGGCGCGCAAGCCGGTTGGCTATGCCTATGTCTCTATAACGCTTGATAATTCAGACCATGCGCTGCCGGTTGAGTATGACCAGGTTACTGTAACAAGAAAAGTGTTCCGCTCCGGGGAGAGCGAGTATCAGATTAACGGGCATGGCTGCCGCCTGAAAGATATTGCAGAGATATTTTATGACACGGGCATAGGCAAGGA
>CANRBP010000155.1 GCA_947628875.1 uncultured Lachnospira sp. | reverse complement strand
GCCGTTTTAAGGGTTTCTACTGTATACACAGGGAGAAGCCAGTATATTGCGGAATTTAGGGGGATTAATTATCAGTATGGCAGGAACTTCTGGCGAAAAGAGGTGCCGGAACTGGGGCCTACAGTCGGCACCCGTTTCCTGGAAATAACTGACAGCAGCAGTGAGCTTCAGGATTACCTGGTTCAGGGACAAAATGATTATTTTGATAAGACTCACATGTATACGCAGACTATATATAACATGCAGACTTTTTATGTTTCATACAGAGATGTGAGTGAAATAGACGCAAGCTGCTATGAACGGGCAAAAGCCATAGCCGATCAGGCAATAGAAGCTGATATTCCGGCTCAGGCGGTTGCTTCCGGCTATTTTTCGCTTGAACGTGATATACGTGAGGAAGCGATGGCAAAATATCTGTCGGTGGACAGCAGGATCAAGAGCATTTTGAAGGAGCTTGTTGGGACAGACCGTCCGAAGACAACGAAGGAAAAGATTGAATATATTTCATATATAAAAAATTATCTGGCTGACAATTACCGGTATACAATATCGCCGGGCGCTGTGCCGGAGGGGGAAGATTTTGTAAAATATTTTCTTGTTGACAGCCATGAAGGTTATTGCACTTATTTTGCAACTGCGGCAGCCATGATGTACAGGGCGGCAGGCATTCCGGCGCGTTATGCGGAAGGGTATGTCATAACGCAGAAACAGATTGCGGACGGCGAGCCGGTGGAGGTTTACCAGAGGCTGCGCAATGACGTGTACGGAGGGAACCTTGCGGCAGGGCACAGGGTATACGTAAATGACACGGCAGCACATGCATGGGTTGAGGTTTATATGGACGGAGCAGGCTGGGTGCCGGTCGAGGTGACGCCGTCCAATGAAGCAGGGGGAGTATTCGGAACCGGAACCGGTGATATGGAGCAGTATCAGTCTCAGACGGAACAGGAAAATGAAGATGAGGAACTTGAGGAAGAAGAGGAAGAAGAGGAGCAGAGCGGCCTGAATGAGGAAGATGCGGCGGCGGACGGGGACGGTGCGGAAAGCTTCGGCGCGGCAGGAAAATTTACAGCAGTATGTATTGCGGCAGCGGCTGTCTTGCTATTTGCAGCAATCCGGTATATGATTTTAAGCAGGAAATTGCGGAAATTAATGCGTGACGGAGAAATACTGCCGCTGTATAAGCACCTGCAAAGGCTGCTTTCGCATACGGCGTATAAATGCCCGGAAGGCATGGAAAGCGAGAAGTATGCGGATTACCTGGAGCAGGCTGACAGTATTTTCAAAAAATACCAGATGCAGAACATGATGCAGATCGTGTTAAAACAGCGGTTTGGTGGAGAAAATAATACTGTAAGCAAAGACGAGGCGCAGATGTTCAAAAATAACATTTATGCGATCAGGGCGGAGCTGCTGAAGTCCATGTCAACGGTAAAGCGTTTCCTCATAAAGTATATATGGGTGCTTTGAGGCCTGGCGGATATGGAGGCTGTATATGTTTGAACTGGAAGAAGAATTGAAGAAACTGCCAGACAAGCCGGGTGTTTATATTATGCATGACAGGGCAGATGCTATAATTTACGTAGGAAAGGCGGTAAATCTGAAAAACAGGGTGCGCCAGTACTTCCGGAGCAGCACGAACCACACGGCGAAGATCAGGAAAATGGTTTCAACGGTCGCCTGGTTTGAGTATATAATCACGGATTCGGAGCTTGAGGCGCTGGTGCTGGAATGCAACCTGATAAAGGAGCACAGGCCCAAATATAACACGATGCTCAAGGACGACAAGACATACCCGTTTATCAAGGTTACAGTCAATGAAGCATATCCAAGGGTATTATTCTCAAGGGATATGAAGCATGGCAAGGGCAGGTATTTTGGGCCGTACACATCAGCAGGCTCGGTGAAGGACACTATCGAGCTGCTGTGCAAGCTATACCGCATACGGACATGCAGCCGCCAGCTGCCGAAGGATTTTGGCAAGGAGCGGCCATGCCTGAATTACCATATAGGCCAGTGCAGCGCGCCGTGTCAGGGGAATGTCAGCCAGGAGGCTTACCGCCAGTCGGTAGACAGCGTGATTGAATTTCTGAACGGCAATTACGCCGGTATTCTTGGACAGCTGTCAGAACGCATGCAGCAGGCGTCAGAAAAGCTTGAGTATGAGGAGGCTGCCCGGTATCGCGATCTGATAGCAAGCGTGCGCCAGGTGGCGCAGAAGCAGAAAATAACAGCGGAGGATAATGCTGACCGCGATATCATTGCCTGCGCTTCAGACGGCGCGGATGCGGTCGTGCAGGTGTTTTTTGTGAGGGACGGCAAACTTCTTGGCCGGGATCATTTTCATATGGCAGTGGCTGAGGGGGATACGCGCCGCGAAATCCTCTCACAGTTTATAAAGCAGTATTATGGAGGTACTCCGTATATTCCTAATGCAATAATGCTGCAGGAAGAAATAGAGGACGCCGCGCTGGTGGCAGACTGGCTGACGCATGTAAAAAAGCGGAAAGTGCTTGTGGTGACGCCGAAAAAAGGAGACAAGGAAAAGCTGGTGGAACTTGCTTACAAAAATGCTCAGATGGTTCTGATACAGGACGGTGAAAAGCTTAAACGCGAGCAGCAGCGGACGCTTGGCGCCATGGAGGAAATAAGCGGCTGGCTTGGACTCGGCAGGATACGCCGCGCTGAGGCTTATGATATTTCCAACACCAACGGTATTGAATCAGTCGGGTCAATGGTCGTTTTTGAGGACGGAAAACCCAAAAAAAACGATTACCGCAAATTTAAGATTAAAACGGTCAAAGGGCCGGACGACTACAGCAGTATGAGAGAAGTGCTGATGCGGCGTTTCCGGCGTGCGGCTGACGGATCCGCAGGTTTTGAAGTTTATCCGGATCTTATCCTTATGGACGGCGGGCGCGGACAGGTCAACATTGCGCTTGAAGTTCTGAGCGAACTGAAATTAAATATACCGGTCTGCGGCATGGTCAAAGATGACAGCCACCGTACAAGGGGATTGTATTACGGCAGCCGGGAGATACAGATTGACAGAGCCAGCGAG
>CANRBP010000154.1 GCA_947628875.1 uncultured Lachnospira sp. | reverse complement strand
GGCCGCGTATTTATCATCGTGCTTATGGTCCATAAAACAGGCTGGCTTACGCTGCATGCAGGAATTGCAGGCGGTGCAGATGTCATTCTGATACCGGAGATACCGAATGATATTGATGCGGTTGCAAAGGCGATTGACAAACGCACAAGGGAGGGAAAAAGGTTTACTATAATTGCGGCGGCTGAGGGCGCTATCTCAAAGGAGGAGGCGCAGATGACAAAGAAGGAGCTGAAAGCAAAGCGTAAACAGGAAGAGTATCCGTCCGCTGCGTACCGTATCGGAGCTCAGGTGGCAGAAAAGACCGGGCAGGAAGTCCGCGTGACGGTGCCGGGGCATGTGCAGCGCGGCGGCGGCCCTGATCCTTATGACCGTTTTCTGGCAACGCGTTTGGGCATACGCGCTGCGGAGCTGATTTTAAAGCAGGAGTACGGGTATATGGTATGCGTTAAAAACAATAAAATCGACAAAGTTCCGCTGAGCGAAGTGGCTGGAAAGACAAAGATGATCGAGCTGCCGGCAGATATCATTGAACAGGCCAAGGAGATGGGGATAAGCCTTGGCGAGTAGGCGCAGCCTGCTCTTTTTAAGCATGGTGCATGAATTTTTATGGAGTGGAAAGAATACAAAATGGAAAAGGTCAGTTTATATAACAATATAGAATGTATGGATGCGGATATGAAAAAAAATAAAATTCCACAATATCGTGAAAAAAAGCCATATTATGAAAACCGCGAATTGTCATGGCTGAAATTTAACGAGAGGGTGCTTGAGGAAGCTGATGATACCCTTGTGCCGCTTTGCGAGAGGCTTTCTTTCATTTCAATTTTCCAGAGCAACCTCGATGAATTTTTTATGGTGCGAGTCGGTTCATTGCTCGACCAGATGCTTGTATCAGGGTCGGTGCGCGACAATAAGACAAATATGACATCGCGCGAGCAGCTGGCGCATATTTTCAGAGCCGCGCGGGAACTGTCAAGAAAGCGCGACCGGATATACATGCATCTGATGGAAGATATCAAAGATTACGGCATCGAACTGATAAATTTCAATGATATTCATTATGCTGATGCCGTTTATCTGGAAAAATATTTCAAGCAGTCGGTAAAGCCTCTGCTCTCGCCGCAGGTGATCGGCAAAAAGCAGCCGTTCCCTTTTATTAAAAATAAAGAAATTTATGCGGTAGCGCTGCTTAAAACAAAGAACGGCGAAAAGCTTGGGCTTGTGCCGTGCAGCAACGGAGTGTTCAAGCGCCTGATATCGATTTCATCTAATCAGAATAAGTTTATGCTGGTTGAGGAGCTTATCCTGCATTTTATGCCGGATATTTTTGACAAATACCAGATTAAGAGCAAATCTCTGATACGGATCATACGGAATGCGGATATTGATGTTGATGTCGCTTTCTTTGACGAAGATGTTGATTACAGGGACAATATGGAAAAGCTTATCAGGCAGCGGAAAAAACTCTGCCCGGTCAAGCTGGAATATTCGCGCGTGCTTGATGAAAAAGTGATCGTCAGCTTGTGCAAGGAGCTTGGACTGCGCGAAGAACAGAGTTTTTATTCCGAGTCGCCGCTTGAGACTTCATTTGTGTTTACATTGCAGGACACGCTGCGTGCTTACAGAGAGCTGTTTTTTGAAAGGCGCGTGCCTCAGATGCCGGCCTGCGTGCAGCAGGGTGTCTCAATGATAGATCAGGTGGCGCGACAGGATATGCTGCTTAGTTATCCTTATGAGAGCATGCAGCCGTTCTTGAGGCTCCTGCAGGAAGCCGGCGTTGACAGCCGCGTTATTTCCATAAAAATGACGCTGTACCGCGTAGCCAAAAATTCCCAGATAATAGAGGCGCTTATCAACGCAGCTGAGAACGGCAAGGAAGTCATAGTGCTTGTGGAGCTGCGCGCGCGGTTCGATGAAGAGAATAATATTGAGTGGTCAAGGAGGCTGGAAAGTGCAGGCTGCCGGATTATTTACGGCATTGACTATACAAAAGTCCACTCAAAGCTGTGCCTGATCACATACCAGCAGAACGGGGAAATAAAGCATATAACGCAGATCGGCACCGGCAATTACAACGAGAAGACGTCAAAGCTGTACACGGATTTGTCGCTGATGACAGGGCATGAGGGCATTGGAATAGAGGCGGCATCAGTGTTTACCCGGCTATGTATGGAAGAATTTATGGAAGAGAGCAGCCATTTGCTGGTTGCGCCAAAATGCATGAAAAACAAGATACTGGCGCTTATGCAGCAGGAAATAGATTTTGCCAGGAATGGAAAGCCGGCGTATATAGGCGTCAAAATCAATTCGCTGACCGATAAGGAGATAATTGACAAATTAATCGAGTGCTCGCAGGCAGGAGTGCGGATAGAGATGATCGTCCGCGGTATCTGCTGTCTTATACCGCAGGTTGCCGGGTACACGGAAAATATATCTGTAATAAGCATTGTCGGAAGATATTTGGAGCATTCAAGGATCTATATATTTGGAACGCCGGACAGAGATGCGGTTTATATCTCCTCAGCAGATTATATGACGAGGAATATGGACAGGAGAGTGGAAATTGCAGCTCCCGTCTATGACCAGTCATTAAAAGAGAGGATACGCAGGATATTTGCGGTCATGTGGTCGGATTCCGTAAAAGCCAGGGTGCTGCAGAGCGATGGCAGCTATGTCCGTGCGAGAATGGCGCGCGCAGCGAAAACCGATTCGCCGGGCGGCGCTTATGCGCAGGAGCCTGTGAACGCTCAGGAGGTTTTTTTTGCTGAATCGTACAGAAACGCAGACAGGCAGCCGTGACAGTCATATTGTACGTGCAATGGCAATAAAATAAAAAGTAACTTTTAAGCTGTTTATTTGAACAGCATCATGGAGTATAAAGATGGATCTGATTGAAATTTTAAAAGCCGTTATATTCGGCATTGTCGAGGGCATTACGGAGTGGCTGCCTGTAAGCAGCACAGGCCACATGATACTGCTGGACGCGTTTATGCCGTTAAACCTGGGGGAAGATCGCGCATTTTACGAAATGTTTGAGGTCGTAATACAGCTGGGCGCTATTATGGCGGTTATCCTCCTGTTCTGGAATAAGCTGTGGCCGTTTTG
>CANRBP010000153.1 GCA_947628875.1 uncultured Lachnospira sp. | reverse complement strand
CCTGCCTGATCTCAGTGCCGTCCTCCGACTTCGCCGGGCACGAGACTACTGATGTTGACTTAGAATGCAATGACACCGCTCCGAAACCATTTTGCATGATCGTATTTGTGACCTGCGCTCTCCGGTTCAACAGTTCTGCGTTCTCTGCCGCCAGATTCTTTGTATGCTTCATCGCACTTATGACCGTCTGAAGAATGACCGCGCACAGATACCCTGCACCGCCTCCTATCAGGTTAACATAAAGCAGGGGCATCTTGCCGTATAAGAGCAATCCGATTCCCCCGTAGACCAGCGCGCCCATACACAATGAATTGACAGACAGCGGCAAAAAGTCAATGTCCACTCCGTTCAGGTCAAGCGTCAGCACATCCACTGCCAGAAATTCAATGAATCCGTCAAACAAGCCTGTAAGTATGGATATCAGCGGAATCACAAAACCAATGATCAGGCATGCCGCGTACACTTTGCCCATTATCCACCTCCAATAAAACCAGTCCTGCGGTTGTGTATAGCATTTATATAAATATATTATCTTTAAACAAACTATATGTCAAGCATTATTTCTTTTATTTTCGGCAAATTTCTACAAAAATAATAACTTTTCATAATACAAAAAAACCTGTACAAAACAGCCATCTGCTGTTCTGTACAGGCCTTCTGCCACATCTTACGCTGTAGGTTTTTCCACCTGCGCGATCGCTTTTTTCTGCATTGTGATCCTGCAGTTCTTGTTGTTGCCGAACTCCACTATCACATCATCTTCCGTGATATCCAGAATCACCCCATAAAAACCGCTCGTTGTCAGCACAAAGTCGCCGATCTCCATTGAATTGAGCAGTTCCTGCTGCTGCTTCTGCTGTTTCCTCTGAGGCTTGATTGCCAAAAAATACATCATTAACGCCAACGCTACGATATAAACTACAATAATGACAGCCTGCTGCATTGTAAATACCTCACTCTCTATAATTATTCCAGATGGTATAATAAACCAAAAACGGCTTTATGTCCACTCTTATATCTGATTTTATATAAATTTTATTTTAAGAATATTCCTGTTTTTTATAAACCTGCAGCATTTCCAGCCTTTCTTTTTTGAAGGCTGCATACGTGCCCGTTTCGATCGCGCCTCTGATATCTTCCATAAGATGATTGTAAAAATACAGGTTGTGCAGCACGCACAGCCGCATTCCAAGCATTTCCTTTGCTTTCAGCAGATGCCGTATGTATGCCCTGGAATACCGGCATGCCGGGCATTTGCAATTATCCTCTATCGGCCGCTCATCTTTCTCATATTTCGCATTAAGCAGATTCATCTTGCCATAGCGAGTATATACATGCCCATGCCGCCCATTTCTTGACGGATACACGCAGTCAAAAAAATCTATTCCCCGGTCAACCGCCTCAAGGATATTGGCAGGCGTTCCAACGCCCATCAGGTAAGTCGGCCTGTCCTGCGGCAGATACGGAACTGTCTCGTCAAGTACATGGTACATTTCTTCATGCGTTTCGCCAACCGCAAGCCCCCCGACCGCATAGCCGTCCAGCTCCATCTCAGCCAGCTGTTTAGCATGTTCTATACGGATATCAGTATACACTGCGCCCTGGTTTATGCCAAACAGCATCTGGCTGGGATTTACTGTGTCCGGCATCGCATTCAGGCGATCCATTTCCTGGCGGCAGCGTACAAGCCACCGTGTAGTCCGCGCCACAGACGCCTCAACATAGCTTTTTTCAGCTTTTGCCGGAGCACACTCGTCAAATGCCATGGCTATTGTCGAGCCAAGGTTTGACTGTATCTGCATGCTTTCCTCCGGTCCCATGAAAATAGAATGTCCGTCCACATGCGATCGGAACGTGACGCCTTCTTCCTTGATCTTGCGCATGCCTGCAAGCGAAAATACTTGAAATCCTCCTGAATCCGTAAGTATGGGTCTGTCCCAAACCATAAACTTGTGCAGGCCGCCCATTTCCCTGATCAATCTGTCACCCGGCCTGACATGCAGATGGTACGTGTTGGAAAGTTCAACCTGCGTGCCTATTTCTTTCAGATCTGCCGTGGATACTGCCCCTTTGATGGCCGCAGCCGTTCCTACATTCATAAATACAGGCGTCTGTATCGTTCCATGAACCGTCTTTAATTCCGCTCTCTTTGCGCGCCCGTCCGTTTTAATTACTGTATACATCCCTCTCCTTCCTGTACATTTGCATATCGTGCGTACATTACACGATCCTGCGCTGATAAATTATCTTAAATCCAAAACCGGCCTCCAAATGCGGTCCGGCCGATATCAGCGTCCATAAAACTGCATTATCCCATCCATCTTTGCCGTCATATTTTCAAATATCTGGTCTGCCAGCACAAGCGCCGCCATAGCCTCCACAACTACAACCGCCCGAGGCACAACCATCGGATCATGGCGTCCTTTTATGGAAACAGTGCGTTCCTTGCCGTCCCTGCCAACTGTCTGCTGCTGTGCGCTTATGGACGGAGTCGGCTTGACTGCCACCCTGAATACCAGGTCAGCTCCATCGCTTATTCCTCCCAGGGTGCCGCCCGAATGATTAGTCTTTTTAGCGACACGGCCGCCTGACATTACAAATGCATCATTATTTTGAAGTCCTGTTGAGCGTGCCGCCGCAAAACCGTCCCCCATCTCAAACCCTTTAACTGCGCCAATTGACAGCATCGCTTTCGCCAGGTCTGCATCCAGCTTGTCAAACACCGGCTCGCCGATGCCCGGCACTAAATTTTCAGCCACACACTCTATAATTCCGCCTACAGAATCGCCCTCCTGAAGCCTGGCTGCCGCATAAGCCTCCACCTGCGCCGCCGCCTGCGCATCCGGCATATTAAACGGATTGCACGCATTCCTGTCAAACCTGCTGTAATCTATGCTTATTCCGCCTATTTCTTTTGCATATGCATACAGGCGGATGCCCAGGCAATCCAGTATTTTTTCCGCTACCGCGCCTGCCGCAACTCTGCCGATTGTTTCACGCGCAGAGCTTCTTCCGCCGCCCCTGTAATCGCGGAAGCCGTATTTTGCATCAAATGTATAATCTGCATGACCCGGCCTGTAATATTGCGATATCTCACTGTAATCAGCCGAACGCTGGTTTTTAT
>CANRBP010000152.1 GCA_947628875.1 uncultured Lachnospira sp. | reverse complement strand
CACTATACAGTGTCAAAAAAACGCCGCCAGTCTGATGCATTTTCGCCGGGAGGCAAAACAGGACTGCGTCCGGATTATGCGGCGGCTGTTTACAGCAACCTGATACGGCAGGCCTACAGAGATGTCCCTGTCATTTTGGGCGGCATTGAGGCATCGCTGCGGCGGCTGGCGCACTATGATTACTGGTCGGACAGGATAAAGCATTCAATACTGCTTGATTCAGGCGCGGATATGATTTCCTACGGCATGGGGGAACATTCTATAGTGGAGATCGCCGATGCGCTTGAAAGCGGTATTGCCATATCAGATATTACCTTTATACGCGGAACTGTTTATAAAGCCAAAAATCTGGACAGCGTTTATGATTATATAATGCTTCCGGATTTTGAAACTGTAGCCGGTGATAAGAAGGCATACGCAAATAGCTTCTGCACGCAGTATGATAATACGGATCCGTTTACAGCCAGGACTCTGGTGGAGCCGTACAGAGAAAATCTTTATGTCGTGCAGAATCCGCCTGCGCTGCCTCTTTCAACACAGGAGATGGATGATATCTATGCGCTGCCATACATGCGTGATTATCACCCGTCCTACCGCGATGCAGGCGGGATACCTGCGCTGGCAGAAGTGAAATTCAGCATCACCAGCAACCGCGGATGTTTTGGAGGATGCAGTTTCTGTGCGCTGACATTCCATCAGGGGCGCATAGTCCAGGTGCGCAGCCATGACTCTATCGTGCAGGAAGCAGAAGCAATGACGCATGACAGCGGATTTAAAGGATATATCCATGATGTCGGCGGCCCTACGGCAAATTTCAGGCAGCCTGCATGCGCAAAGCAGCTTACCGAGGGCGCCTGCAAAAAACGCCAGTGCCTTTTTCCAAAGCCGTGCAGGAACCTGCGCGCCGACCATTCGGATTATGTCAGGCTGCTGAGACGGCTGCGTGAGATACCAGGCGTAAAAAAGGTATTTATCCGCTCCGGGATACGGTTTGACTATTGCATGGCTGACCCAGATGATACATTTCTGCTTGAACTATGCAGGCATCATATAAGCGGACAGCTCAGAGTCGCTCCGGAGCATATATCGGACAATGTTTTAAAATATATGGGAAAACCGGGAAATGATGTGTATAATGCATTTATAAAGCGCTTTAACCGCCTGAATGCCAAAACGGGGAAGGAGCAGTTTGTGGTTCCGTACCTTATGTCATCTCATCCGGGTTCTACGATTAAAGATGCCATAGCTCTTGCCGAGTACATACGCGAGCTTGGCTACATGCCTCAGCAGGTACAGGACTTTTATCCTACGCCGTCAACGCTATCGACATGCATGTACTATACGGGATATGACCCGGTCACGATGCAGCGCGTATATGTGCCGTCAAATGCGCATGAAAAAGCCATGCAGAGGGCATTGATCCAGTACCGCAGGCCTGAGAACCATGCGCTTGTCAAGGAAGCGCTGCTAAAGGCAGGCCGGTCAGATCTGATTGGCTTTGACAGCAAATGTTTGATTCCGCCGCGCCCGATAAAGGCTCAGCAGATAAAAGCTAAAACTGGCGCTAAAACTAATGCTAAAACTGGCGTTAAAACTGGCGCTAAAACTGGCGTTAAAACTGACGTTATAAAGAAAACAAATACGGGCAGAGGCGCAGGGCATAAGCAGAAAGGGAAACAGCCGCATGCAAAAATACAAAAAAGGTGAATTGGGATATTTAAAATACAGAAAAAAGTTAAATTTTATCAAGATGGCCGCTGCGTTTTTAATAGTCCTGGCAGTCCTGGCAGCCGGCTTTTTTGCTACGGGAACGCGTAACAATGTGGCGACAGTGGCCGCAATCGTGCTGGTTCTTCCGGCTGCTAAAATGGCTGTAGGCTTTTTTGTCCTGCTGCCGCACAAGCCGGCGGATCTAAGGCTTTTTAAATTAGTTGAAGAAAGTGCTCCGTCTCTCGGAAGGGGGTATGACTGCATTTTTTCCAACAGCAAAAAGCCGATAGGAATCCAGGCATTTGTTGCAACAGACCATGCCGTATGCGCACTGACGCAGGAGGAAAACGCCGATGCGGCGCTGTTTGAATCGAGCGTGCAGGACTTTCTGGCAAATGACGGGTTAAAGGCCAATGTCACGCTTTATAAAGAAGAAAAGGCATTTTTAAAGCGTATCCAGGGACTTGAAACTAATTTCAGCATTCGTGCCGAAGAAAAGGACAATAGCGAACTGCTCAGCCGGAATATGGAGTCGCTTCTGTCCATGTGCCTTTAAACGAGCCGCATAGATGATTTGCAATGAGGTATAAAGATGAAGGAATTTACGATAAACAGAGCGGAGGCCGGACAGCGCTTTGACAGGTATCTTTCAAAGAATCTGCCCAATGCCGCAAAAGGGTTTATTTACAAAATGCTGCGGAAAAAGAATATAACGCTTAATGGAAAAAAAGCAGACGGAAGCGAAAAAATCCAGGCCGGAGATACAGTGAGGATATTTTTTTCCGAGGATACTTACCGGCATTTTGCAGGCGGCAGCACAATTTCAGTACAGCCGGTGACTAAGCCGTCATGGCAGCCTGTCATACTGTATGAAGATGAGGATATTTTAATCGTTGACAAGCCGGCTGGAATGCTGTCGCAGAAGGCAAAAAAACAAGATGTGTCGCTTATAGAGCATCTGACGGCTTACCTTGGCGGCTCTGAGGAGGCTGGCGCAGGAAACCCGAAAACATTTTGCGTGGGTGTATGCAACCGCTTAGACCGTAATACCAGCGGCATTGTTGTGGCCGGAAAGACAATAATGGGGCTTCAATGCATGACGCAGGCGTTTCGCGAGCAGATGGCGGAAAAATATTATGTATGCTTAGCCTGCGGTGAGGTAAAAAAGCGTTCAAGGATATCAGGTTATCTGAAAAAAGACAGCATGACAAACAAGGTTTATATCAGCGGATATGATGACGGAGATCCGGACACTCAGCTAATCGAGACGGAGTATATACCCATATGCAGCAGCGGCAGTGCGACATTGATGAAGGTTCATCTCATAACAGGCCGGACGCACCAGATACGTGCTCACCTTGCTTATATCGGGCATCCGCTGGCCGGCGATGCCAAATACGGCAATGAAAAGGACAACAGGAAATACCGGGAACGATACGGCCTGAGATGCCAGCTCCTTCATTCCTTTGAACTGACACTGCCGCCAGAGGCGCTTGCGGCGCTGCCGGAGACAGCCCGAAAGGCTC
>CANRBP010000151.1 GCA_947628875.1 uncultured Lachnospira sp. | reverse complement strand
CGCCAATGACCCTGTTGCATATACAGTGTCGTGCGGCGCAAAAAAGATAGGAGTCGCAACCGATCTTGGGTATTATGACGATTATACGGTTGAAAATCTGAGCGGCAGCAATGCGCTGCTTATCGAGGCAAACCATGATATTAATATGCTGCAGGTGGGCAGTTACCCGTATTATTTAAAGCAGCGCATACTCGGAAAAAAAGGGCATTTGTCAAATGAGTCATGCGGACAGCTGGTTGACAGGCTTCTGACGCAAAATGTAGAGCATATACTGCTTGGGCATCTTAGCAGGGAAAATAATTATGACAGGCTTGCTTTTGAAGCCGTGCGCACAGAGATAAATACGAGCAAAAGCGCATACAGGGCGCAGGATTTTCATATAGCCGTAGCAGGCAGGATGGAGCCGTCAGCCGTGGCTGCCGTGTGATTATTAGACGTTGGCAGGATAAAGCAGAATTACAAAAATATTGTTAGTATGCGTGTTTTGGCGCGCAGGGAGAATAGTTATGAAAAAATGCGTGATTACAGTGGTAGGAAAGGATACAGTCGGGATTATAGCAAAGGTATGCACATATCTTGCCGCTATGAAGATTAATATTCTTGATATATCGCAGACAATTGTATCCGGATATTTTAATATGATGATGATAGTTGATGTCACTGCTTCAGAAAAAAATTATGCAGATGTTATTGCAGACCTTGACAGGATAGGCGAGGAGATAGGTGTTTCCATCAAATGCCAGCGCGAGGAAATTTTTGACAGGATGCACCGCATCTGAATAACAGCAGCAGCGGATGCAGGAAAGAGGAGCATTAATGATTAATATCTTTGAAGTAAACGAAACGAATAAGATGGTTGAACAGGAAAACCTGGATGTCCGGACGATCACGATGGGCATCAGCCTGTTGGACTGCGCCGGAACAGACCTGAAAACAGTCAGCGGTAAAATATACGACAAAGTTACGCTTCTGGCAAAGGATCTTGTAGCTACCGGCGAAGCGATTGCGACAGAATTCGGCGTTCCGATCGTAAACAAGAGGATTTCTGTAACGCCGGTATCGCTTGTGGGTGCTTCTGCATGCAAAACGCCGTCTGATTACGCTTTCCTTGCGAAAACGCTCGACAGAGCAGCCAGACAGGTTGGCGTTAATTTTATTGGCGGTTATTCCGCAATAGTATCAAAGGGCATGGCTCAAAGCGATGAAATGCTGATAAGATCGATACCGGAAGCACTGTCAGAGACAGATTTAATATGCAGTTCAGTAAATGTAGGCTCGACAAAAACGGGCATCAATATGGATGCGGTGCGCCTGATGGGTGAGATCATAAAAGAGACGGCCATGCGCACAAAAGACAGCGATTCGCTTGGTTGCGCAAAGCTTGTCGTCTTGTGTAATGCGCCGGACGACAATCCGTTTATGGCAGGCGCTTTCCATGGAATCTCTGAGGAGGACGCAGTTATAAATGTCGGCGTCAGCGGGCCGGGCGTTGTAAAATATGCGCTTGAGCATGTCCGCGGCGAAAGCTTTGAGGTGCTCTGTGAGATGATCAAGCGGACGGCATTTAAAATAACAAGAGTCGGCCAGCTTGTGGCGCAGGAGGCTTCGAGGCGTCTGAATGTGCCGTTTGGCATTATAGACCTTTCGCTTGCGCCGACGCCTGCTGTCGGTGACAGCGTGGCAGAGATATTGCAGGAAATAGGCCTTGAGAAAGCCGGAGCTCCTGGAACAACCGCTGCGCTTGCGCTGCTGAACGATCAGGTTAAAAAAGGCGGTGTAATGGCGTCTTCTTATGTGGGCGGTTTAAGCGGCGCATTTATTCCGGTCAGCGAAGATCAGGGAATGATAGATGCTGTCGCCTCCGGCTCGCTCACTCTCGAAAAGCTTGAGGCAATGACATGCGTCTGCTCGGTCGGACTTGATATGATCGCAATCCCGGGAAACACGGCTGCAAGCACAATCTCAGGCATTATTGCTGATGAGGCTGCAATCGGCATGGTCAACCAGAAGACAACGGCGGTCAGGATAATTCCGGTTGTCGGTAAAGATGTCGGCGACACGGTAGAATTTGGCGGACTGCTCGGCTATGCGCCGGTCATGCCTGTAAACCGTTTTGACTGCTCGGCGTTTGTCGGCAGGACAGGCAGGATTCCGGCACCTATACACAGTTTCAAAAATTAAAACATATCATGCCAGTTTGATATACAGGCTGTGCCGAAACTCGTCTTCCGGCACAGTTTTATATTTATTAAAAACAACCTGGTTATAAATGCTTGCAGTGTGTATATCCTCACGCAGCAGCTCCTTGTGGTCGGCTGTCTTTGTGATCAGTGGCACGCTGCATTTTTTCTTTATATGGTTCAGGTATTTCTGACCGGTCGAATCAAAGCCAAGAATACGGATATATGGAACTGTGCTGCCTTCAAATTTGTTTTTCTGCATATTTGTCATGCCAAGCAGTATGTGCATGAGGCACCTGTTAATGCGCGTTGCGGTATATTGCCGCGTCTTCAGGCAGGCGGCAAATTCTGTAAGCGTCCTTGTGCCGTTAAATAAAAGCACGATGCGGTTTGCCATGTCCGCCGATATGTCCGGGCAGGAGCACAGCCTGCGGCAGATAAGCTCCTTTTGTTCGCCGCAATCGTAAAATATCTGGAACAGGCTGTAATTAAACAGCGCTGTAAAGTCGTCTGGCATGACAGGACAGGACAGTCCCTGCTTTTTTGCAAAAACGGACATCATGGCGTTGGGAATCCAGCGCGACAGATCTTCAAGGCTGCTGCCGGAAAGTATTTTTTCGCGTATTGCCGCAGCGCTTGGAAATGCATCTGAATCAAGCGAAAGTTCATGGTAGCTGCTGCCTTCGCGGCGTATGGTGAATGGCGTTATCCGCGAAGAAGTCCGCATCAGCGCTTTTATATATTCCACTCCGAGCGTGTTGTTTGGGCTGCGCAACAGTTCCGCCGCCTCCTGCCCGGCGCATTCCGCCAGGGCAGCTTCACGTGCCTGCGGAAAAACTCTTCCCCTGGAAAGCTCGGCGCGCAGCCGGCATCGGAAAGTTTCCGGTTCAGCAACGAGCAGGCCTGCGATGCCTGACAGCTTGCCTATGTCTCCGCACTCGCTCCCAAATACAAGACTGTCCACGGACAGCGCATCTAATGTACGAACAGCGCCGCTGGCAAACCCCTCCGCGCTTGAGAGGGCATAGTAAGCAGGCAGCTCAACAACAAGGTTGACGCCGCAGTCGATTGCTGCGCGGCTGCGTGAATATTTGTCAATAATGGCAGGTTCGCCGCGCTGGACAAAGTTGCCGCTCATAACGGCTACGGCGGCATC
>CANRBP010000150.1 GCA_947628875.1 uncultured Lachnospira sp. | reverse complement strand
CCTCATTGAATACGGACAATACAATTCTGAACTGCCTTATATTCTGTCCACTATAACGGCTGGCTCCCGGCTACGCCTACTCAAATGCGCTGATACGCAAATTTTCAGATAGCAGCTCCAAGGCGAGTTCGGTACTTCGCTTCCATTGCCTCACACCAGCCGGCAACTCTCTGCACGCCGCTCTGTACCTAATATTCCTCTTCTTAGCTTTTCTTTTATTATGAATGTTAACACTATACCTTAAATTTTCCTGAATGTCAAGATTATAAATTCATGGAGTTTCCGCATTTTATATTTTATCTGCGCCAAAAGCACGCATCACGGAACGTGATGTGCGGAAACTCTAATATAAATTCTTAAAGAACCTGATATCCTCTTCGGAAATAGTTTCATCAGAGTACCGGGCCTTCTCATAAACAGCCGTGATTCTGTCTGCCTGCGCAGTGTCGCTGGTGATATGCTCGAGCGTAAGCCGTGCAGGCGCATTTGCCTTATCAGGCGCCTCTCCCCTGCTGCCCCTCAATACAAGCTTTTTGTACATTTTACGCACTGATCTGTTTTCCCTTGCCGGCACAGTCCTGTCATTTCCTGCCGCCGCCACGCGGCTGTAGCTTTTTTTGCGCGGCTTCACATTTTCAATATAATCCTGTCCCTGGCTGCGCGCGCGGTTAAAATTTTTAATGTAAACGCAGATAAGGTAAACCAACCCAACCGCTATCACAAGCGTCAGCATCACGCCAAATGCCTCTGCAAGAGCTTCCATGATCGGTGAATCTGTCATTTCCATTCCCGATCCCCCCTGCAGCACGCCATCTGATTGTGCTGGCGGTTCATTCTCCGGCGGCAGTTCCCCATCGCTGCCAAAAAGTCCCCAAATAAAAAGCACGCCAGCAAGCAGCAGCCTTACCGCCTGCATTATCCCTTTGCCTGCAAGCGAAAAAATATTTCCATAGCTGCCGTTGTAGAATAAAAGCATCCCGGCCAGCACGAAAATCACAGCGGCAGCCGTTATATACATCGTCACATGCTTTAAGTGCCATACAGGGAACTCGCTTTTGCCTCCATTTAAGCTAAACACCTGGTACAGCTTGCGCACATTGTTATATACTATCTGCAGTATAATAAAAAGTATGCTCAATATCACTTCCATGTTCATGATAATCTGGCGCCGGGCAGATATTCCTGCAAAATATCCGATTGCCATGACCGCGATAAAATATATGGACATGTGCTCCCCCGGCAGCAATGAGCGCATTCGAAGGTTTACGCGCATTTCTTCTCCGCCATCTCCAACCGGAATGTTGCTTTCATCAAGCTGCTGGACAGCAATATTTTTTAATCTTATCGAGTAGCCTGCCAGCACGCCCACAACCAGCACATACACAAATACCTCGGAATCAGTATTGCCAGCATAAAATGCAGCTGCTGCCATAAGCACATGGCTGGCCATAAACAGCCAGAAGCGCCTGATTAAATGCCTGCACAGGTACGCAAACACAACCAGCACCACGATAAGCAGGCACATGCCTATCTCTCTGTCCGGCTTGTTCAGCAGTCCAAAATAAGCCGCAACAGCGGCCGCCAAAAACACAGCTGCCTGCTGGGAAACCTCAAGGCATTGCAGGATAAGCCGAAAAGTCCCGATCCGTCTGCCTTCCTGTTCTTTTTCCTGTACGCTAACCGGCATACCGCTCCACCTCCCACGCAACTGCCTGCGCACTGCAATAATCCAACGCCGTATCCATGCCGCTGTGATACGGCACGATCCATACCGGCTCTGATGCAGGCCGGACAAACCGGGCATACTCCGTAAGCTGTTCAAACCTCCGCTGAAGATCCTCCCGCCTGTTTTGCGAGATCATTATATACATAATCTGCGTACTGCTGCGCCTTTCTTCCTCAAGCGCCGGCAGCAAAGATGCAAAAGATGCCATTTCCATGGACAGATCTATCCTTGCAAGCAGCGTATTTATGCCATTGATATGGGAATATCCTCCGCCTGCCTCTATACGCACTTCCGCACCGGTCGCAATATCCCTTCCGTTGCTTATCATAGAAACCGAAATGCCCTGCTCGATAAACATCTGCGCCAGTCCAGCCGCAATCGAAATTGACGCCTCCGAGAGCATATCATAAACAAGCATTCCTTCCGGCTCAAGGTTCAGCAGTATACAGACTTCCTGGCTGATAGTCTCGTTGTACTGGTTGACCATCAGATGCCCCATCCGCGCAGAAGCTTTCCAGTTAATTGCATTCATGGTGTCATGCGGCTCATAGTCACGGATTCCCCTGAATACAAATGGATCTTCATACAGATATTTATTTTTTTCCACATCGCCCATCGCCTTTGAAAAAACTGTTTCCAGCAGATGTACATCTGCTGCGGCCGGATAGACTGTTATCTCCGCTCTGGCGCCCACGTTGGCCACAAGCACTTCATTCATAAACAGTCCTGTGGATACGATCTCCAAACTGCCGATACGGTATACGCCGCGCCTGCTGCATACGACCGGTATGCGCCTTGTTACGCGCTGGTACATCAGGAGCGAAAATATATCATTGCGGTAAACTTTGTCTGAAACCTGCGCGTTTTCACTGCTGTCCGTAAATTTCAGAGAACGGTCTATCTGAAACTTTACATGGATATACGGCAGCGGCAGCATTTTTATGTTAGCCACGCTCTCAATCAGCTCAACCGTATCACCGGCAACTGCATGTGCCGATGAAAACCTGATAGATGTTGTCAGGTTTTTATTCCACAGCCTGTCATATATGTTCTGCAAGAGCAGATATACGGCGAACGCGCCAACCAGCATCATGACTATTATCATATTTTCCAATCCTCTGTCGGCACAGCTGTCTCTCTCAAAATCTGCGAGATTATCTGCGGACGGTTATCCTCCCTCGTCATGCCCTGCTGAAGCACAAGGCGGTGTGCAAATACAGGAACTGCAAGCGTCTGTATGTCTTCCGGCGTCACGAAACTGCGCCCATGGATATATGCATACGCTCTGGCCGCATTTACCATAGTCAGCGTCCCTCTCGGACTGACGCCTATTGCAACGCCTGCATGGCTTCGTGTCTCCTGTACGATCCGGACTGCATAATCCATAATAGACTTATGGACATAGACTTCCTTTGCCTCAGCGCACATCGCTAAAATATCTTCACCCGTACATACCGCCTCTATGCCGGCGAGCGGACTGTCTTTTAAAAAGCGGCTTACTATCTGGATTTCTTCTTCATTGTCCGGATACCCCATGGAAAGCTTGAGCATGAAACGATCAAGCTGCGCCTCAGGCAGCCGGTAAGTCCCTGCTGTTTCAACAGGATTTTGCGTTGCCAGGACTATAAAAGGCGCAGACAGGGCATATGTGCGGTTATCCACAGTCACCTGCCGCTCTTCCATGCACTCAAGCAGCGCCGCCTGCGTGCGCGGAGTTGCACGGTTTATCTCATCTGCAAGTATTATGTTTCCGAACACCGGTCC
>CANRBP010000149.1 GCA_947628875.1 uncultured Lachnospira sp. | reverse complement strand
GCCAAACAGCGGCGCAAGAAAACTGCCAAGCGTGGCGCCTACAAAGAGAGTCGGAACGATCTCGCCGCCTTTGAAGCCGCCTCCAAGCGTGACAGCCGTAAAAATAATCTTTAATACGCATACATACCAGGCACAGCTTGCCGTAAAGCTTTTTGCTATAATGTCAGTACCGGCGCCCAAATAATCAGGCGAGCCAACAATAAAACGCAGTATAATAACAGCAAGTCCGGCAACGGTAATGCGCAGGTAAGGATTTTCCAGCTTTTCGGCGAGCCACTCGGAAGTCCTGTGCAAGGCAATGCACAGCAGGATACTGGCAAGCGCAAACACGATTGACACAGCTATCATTTTGCTGCCGGTCAAAAGCGACATTGCCGGAAATTCTCCAACTGTAAAGCTTGTGCCGTCAATTCCGCAGAGGGTTGAGATGCCGTCTGCAATCAGCGCGGAAATAACACAAGGCACAAGAGCGGCGTAGTACATGATGCCAACGCTGATAACTTCCATGGAAAAAACGGCAGCAGCAACCGGCGTCCCGAAAAGGGCAGCAAAGCATGCGCTCATGCCGCACATAAGCATAATGCGCGTATCTTTCTCATCAAAGTGGAGCAGTTTGGCAAAACAGTTGCCAAGCGAACCGCCGACCTGCAGCGCAGCGCCCTCACGCCCTGCCGAACCGCCGCAGAGATGGGTGAGAAGAGTTGAAAGTATAATAAGCGGTGCCATTCTGGCAGGTATCTCGACATTGGAATGGATCGCCGTAATCACAAGGTTGGTGCCGCGTGCAGCATCGCCGGCCACGCGGTACATCGCCACAATAAAGAGACCGGCAACTGGCAGCAAAAACAGCATGTCCGGGAAATGCGCACGGAAGCTGGAGACTTCTGACAGTGCATGGTGGAAGGCGGCGCCGACAAGGCCGATTGCAACGCCGGAAATGCAGGCGCAGGCAAGCCATTTCAGCAGTACAAGCACGGCGCGCTGCATTCTGTGGAACAAAATCTTTAAATTTTCCTGTATATGCGAATACCTTGCATATCCGGGTATCCGTTTTCGGTCAAAAGTAGGTTTTATCATATTATATCCTAATCTGGTTTAATTTGCTCATAACACTGTTGTGGTAAGAAGGGTCATTGGTGACGTCCTCGGCGAGCCATGCTGGCGGCGAATAGGCTTCAGCCTCCTCAATGGAATCAAACTCAACCTCTGCCAGTACCGTGCCGGAAAAAACACCTTCAAAAATATCAAGTTCAATGGTATGTCCTGTTTCGTCCGGAATCTCATACCGGCGTTTTGTAATGATGTTCCCGTCAGCTTTCCGGATTAAGTGCGCGTAGGAAGACGGCGTCAGCGGCAGGTTGTGCTCCTCCCTGGCCATCATGCCGCTGCCCTTATATGTCAGGTAGTAGCTGTCGTTATCTCTCCTGACGCGGACAACCGGTTCCGTACAAAGATAACCCTGTTCAATCTGCCTGCACGGATAGCCTGAAAGTCCTGCCGGTATGGCATGGACTAAAAATTTGCGTTCTATTTCCATAAAAATCCCCATTTCTGCGTGTTTGATATAAAAAGAGGGTTGCAGCAAAACCTTGCGGCAACCCATTGATCAATAACCAGGCGGAAATTCACACAACCGCATCTGCGTTATTATTTTTTCTTGCTTGTGTTAACCGTGTCCTTTAAAGCTTTGCCAGCCTTAAACTTAGGAGCCTTAGAAGCAGGAATCTTGATAGCTTTTCCGGTCTGTGGATTCTTGCCTGTCCTTGCTGCACGTTTAACAACCTCAAAAGTACCAAAACCTACAAGCTGAATCTTTTCGCCCTTTTTCAGCTGTTCGGATACGGTTTCTGTAAAAGCCTTAAGAGCCTTCTCGGCATCTTTTTTAGATAACTCAGACTTCTCAGCGATTGCTGCAACTAATTCCGATTTGTTCATAGAAATACATCCTCCTTAAATTTATTAATGTTCATCAATATGAAATTAATATGTACAAAACATTTATACTCCACTATATCTGTTTTGTCAATAAAAAGTGCTATTTTCCGACAAAATCTCCCACTTTTCATATAAACTGTCCAAAGATTTTTCAATTTTTGTCCGTTCTGTATGGATCTCCATCAGCCTTTCAGGGTCGCTGCATACATCTTGTGAGGAGGCTTCTGCGTCCAGCTCTGCCATTCTTGACTCAAGTTCTTCAATCTGCGCCTCGGTTTTCTTAATATCATTTTTTTGCCGACGCAGACGCGCCTGTTCTTCCTTCGCCTGCTGCCATTCCGCTTTGGAAGAAGTAAAAGCGGCGCCGCCCTGCTGCGCCTCGGCGGCAGATGAAATACCTGATTTAAAAGCTGCTTTGGTATCTTTTGATACTTTGGTATCTTTAGATACTTTGGATTCTGATATTTTTGCGGTATCACGGGATAGTATATCTCGTTTTTCCAGATAATAATCATAGTTGCCGATATAATTTACAAGCGTGCGGTTGGACAGCTCAAGTATGCGCGTTGCGGTAGTGTTTATAAAGTAACGGTCATGCGATACATAAAGTACTGTGCCTGTATATGCATTCAGCGCATTTTCAAAAATTTCCTTGGAAACAATGTCGAGATGGTTTGTCGGCTCGTCCAAAATCAGGAAATTGGCATTTGAAAGCATAAGTTTTGCAAGCGATACGCGGCCGCGCTCGCCTCCGCTCAGTTCGCGTATATATTTAAATACCTCGTCTCCTGTGAACAGGAAAGCGGCAAGCGTGTTGCGTATCTGCGTATTGTTCAGGTCAGGGTATGCATCTTGTATTTCCTCAAAAAGAGTTTTGCCGGGACTGAGCGTCTGCTGTTCCTGGTCGTAGTAGCCTATGGAAACTTTAGTGCCAAGGACTGCCTGCCCGCGGTCAGGCGGAAGCAGGCCGTTTAATATTTTAAGTATAGTCGTCTTTCCGGTGCCGTTGCTGCCGATAAGGGCAACGCGCTCGCCGCGTTTAATCTCAAATGACAATTCCTCAAAAAGAGTTTTATCGCCAAATGACTTTGAAAGCCCTCTGACTGTAAGCACATCATTGCCGCTGACAACGTGCGGGTCAAGTCGTATATGCATCTGGTCGCTTGGCTGTACAGGCTTGTCAATGCGCTCAATTTTATCAAGCATTTTTTCGCGGCTCTCGGCACGCTTTATTGATTTTTCACGGTTAAACTGCTTCAGCTTGGCGATAACGGCCTCCTGATGCTTTATATCCCGCTGCTGGTTTAAATATTCTTTTAGCTGCATGTTGCGCAGGACTGCTTTTTTTTCGGCGTAACTGGTGTAGTTGCCCGAAAATGATGTGACCTTTGCGGACTCTATCTCAATGATTTTTGTCACAGTCTTATCAAGAAAGTAGCGGTCGTGCGCTACAATAAGCACGCTGCCGCTGTATGAGGACAGATAACTCTCAAGCCATGTGATAGAAGCCATATCAAGATGGTTTGTTGGCTCGTCCAGCAGAATTATATCCGGCTT
>CANRBP010000148.1 GCA_947628875.1 uncultured Lachnospira sp. | reverse complement strand
GGGGCAAAGTACCGCGGCGAATTTGAGGAGCGCATCAAAAAAGTTATAAATGAAGTCCGTGCGTCCGGAAACGTGCTGCTTTTTCTTGATGAGCTTCATACGGTTATAGGAGCAGGAGGCGCGGAGGGTGCGATTGACGCATCTAATATCCTGAAACCGTCCCTGGCGCGCGGCGAGATACAGCTTATAGGCGCGACAACGCTTGAGGAGTACCGCAAGTATATTGAAAAAGATGCGGCGCTGGAAAGGCGCTTCCAGCCGGTTAAAGTCGAGGAGCCTTCTGAGGAAGAGGCGGTTGCGATATTAAGCGGCCTGCGCAGGCGTTACGAGGAGCATCATAACGTGACTATAACAGATTCGGCTGTTGAGGCGGCTGTAAAGCTGTCCAGGCGCTATATTAATGACCGCTTCCTGCCGGATAAGGCGATCGACCTGATAGATGAGGCATCATCAAAGACGAGGCTGAAAGCGTATATTATGCCGGATAGCATTAAAAAGCTGGAAGAAGAAATCAAAAATCTTGACAGGGAAAAAGAGGACGCCATCAAAAATGAAGCGTATGAGGAAGCAGGGGAGATAAAGAAACAGCAGCAAAAGAAGAAGGATAAGCATAAAAAACTCATGGAAGAGTGGGAGCAGGAGCGCAGCAGCGCAAACCTTGTAGTGTCGGAGGAAGATATTGCCGAGGTTGTTGCGGCCTGGACAAAGATACCGGTGCAGCGCATCGCGCAGGCGGAATCCGAGCGCCTCATGCAGCTGGAACAGACGCTGCATAACCGCGTTATAGGACAGAATGAGGCAGTTGCTTCTGTTGCGCGTGCCATCAGGCGCGGCAGGGTAGGCTTAAAAGACCCGAACCGCCCAATTGGCTCATTTTTATTCCTGGGGCCTACCGGCGTTGGAAAGACTGAATTGTCAAAGGCGCTTGCGGAGGCAATGTTTGGCAGCGAAAATGCGCTGATACGCGTAGATATGTCTGAGTTTATGGAGAAGCATACCGTATCAAAGCTGATAGGTTCGCCTCCGGGATATGTCGGCTATGACGAAGGCGGCCAGCTCAGTGAAAAGATAAGGCGCAACCCGTACTCGGTAGTGCTGTTTGACGAGGTTGAAAAGGCGCATCCTGATGTGTTCAATGTCCTCCTGCAGGTCCTTGATGACGGCCATATCACAGACTCCACCGGACGCGTTGTTGATTTTAAAAATACGGTGATAATCATGACATCAAATGCTGGCGCGGAAAATATAGTTGAACCCAAAAAGCTGGGTTTTGAGGCTGTATCCGATGAAAAGCAGGATCATGAAAATATGAAAAACAAGGTAATGGACGAGGTCAAACGCATTTTTAAGCCGGAATTTATCAACCGTATAGACGAAATCATCGTATTCCACATGCTGAATAAGGAAGAAATAGGCAAAATCGTTGATATTATGGTTGGCACGGTCAACAGGCGCATAATGGAGCAGAGGAAGCTGTCCATAGAGCTGTCAGGCGAGGCAAAACAGTTCCTTGTGGAAAAAGGCTATGATGCGAAGTATGGTGCGAGGCCGCTGCGCAGGACGATACAGAGCGAGCTTGAGGACGTGCTTGCCGAAAAAATACTCGATGGCAGCGTTAAGGAAGGCAGCCGGATGCAGGTCAGCGTTAAAGACGGCAAGCTGAAATTTACGGTTAAGCGCGGCACAAAATCGTAAAAGCCGGTTTTCAGGCTTGTTATTGGCATGTAAATAATTGCCTGAATATGGAATTTAAAAATTTTTAACTTATTGCGAAACTACTAGCATAATTTGTCGGTTTATTGTATAATGGACATACCGAACATGTACAGAACAATAGAACAGGAGGACGTGAAAAATGCCGGTAGTTAATGAGTTGATCCGTTCAGAACAGGATGGCGCGCTGAGCTTTGGCAATTATGAATTGCAGCAGAAATCCAAGCTTTCAGATTTTGAACATTGTGGAGATTTATATAAGGTCAAGACCTTTTATGAGATCACAAAGCTTGAGCGCAACGGTTCATTTGTATATGAATCCGTACCGGGCACAGCTGTCAGCAATTTCAAGGCAACAGCAGACGGCGTGAGCTTTCTGGTAGAAGGCAGGGAAGACGCGCAGATCACGCTGGAGCTTGAGGAGGGCGCCTCCTATGAGATTACGATCAATGGGGAAAATGTTGGGACGATGGCAACCAACATGGGGGGCAAGCTTGTTCTGTCAGTTGAATTTACTGGCAGCAAAGCGGTGTCCGTTGAAATCGTAAAAGCATAGAGGAGGGTTCATCAAATATATCATATGGCTTGATGCCATAATGAAAGGGCAGCAGATGCAGGATATGGCTGCCGCAGAGTGGATATGGAAATAATTCATGTTTTTGTATTTATTTTGCGGCAGCTTGTTTTGGGTTTTGGGAAGGCAGCCTGCACATGGAACCGCAGGGTGGTAAGTTTATGGCAAAGAGCAAAGGCACTGTATATTTTTGTAAAGAATGCGGATATGAGTCGGCAAAGTGGTTTGGGCAATGCCCTGGCTGCAGGGAATGGAATACTTTTTCAGAAGCTCCTGCGCCTGACAGGCGGACAGCCAGAGGCGCTGCAGATTCCGGTGCGGCGATGCCTCCGTCCAGGCTGTCGGAGATATCTGTTGCAGAGAAAGACAGAATGACGTCAGGCATCGCGGAGCTTGACCGCGTGCTTGGGGGCGGCATCGTGGAGGGCTCACTCGTGCTGGTCGGAGGCGATCCGGGCATAGGCAAGTCAACGCTGCTGCTTCAAATGTGCTGCAATCTGTCAGAATCCGGAAAAAAAGTGCTTTACATATCCGGAGAAGAATCATTAAAACAGATTAAACTGCGTGCGGAAAGAATAGGAAGTTTTAACGACAATATGCTGCTGCTGTGCGAAACTGATCTCGGGACGATAGAGGATACCCTGCGCGCGTTACAGCCGCAGGCTGTGATCATAGATTCCATTCAGACTATGTACAGGCAGGAAATCGGCTCAGCTCCAGGCAGCGTCAGCCAGGTGCGCGAGACGACCGCGGTGCTGCTGCAGCTTGCAAAAAGCATGAACATATCTATATTTATCGTAGGCCATGTGACCAAAGAAGGCGTTGTGGCCGGCCCGAGGGTTCTTGAGCATATGGTAGACACCGTGCTTTATTTTGAAGGCGACCGGAACGCAGTATACAGGATACTGCGCAGCGTTAAAAACCGGTTTGGCCCGACCAATGAGATAGGCGTCTTTGAGATGCAGGAGCAGGGACTTAAAGAAGTGGCTGACCCGTCTGAATACATGCTGGCCGGAAGGCCTGTAAACGCAGCCGGTTCGGTGGTCGCATGCCTTATGGAAGGCACCCGGCCTCTGATGGTTGAGATTCAGGCATTGGTGTGCGATTCAAGCTTTGGCTTTCCTCGCAGGACGGCGGCAGGAACCGATTACAACCGCGTGAACCTGCTGATGGCTGTTCTGGAAAAAAGGGCGGGCATGCATTTGTCCGGCAGCGATGCATATGTTAATATAGCAGGCGGCCTTAAAGTGGGCGAACCGGC
>CANRBP010000147.1 GCA_947628875.1 uncultured Lachnospira sp. | reverse complement strand
GGAGGCAGGATGAGCTACATAGAATTTAAAGACGTAAAAAAAATATACAAGATGGGCGATGTCAGGATCAGGGCGCTGTCAGGCGTAAATTTCACTGTTGAGAAGGGCGAGTTTGCGGTCATCGCAGGACCAAGCGGCGCAGGGAAAAGTACAATCCTAAACCTGCTTGGCGGCATGGACACAGCGACAACAGGGGAGATTATTGTGGACGGCCAGCATATAAACGACTACAATACGCACAAAATGACGTCATACAGGCGCTACGATATCGGTTTTGTTTTCCAGTTTTACAATTTGGTGCAGAACCTGACCGTCCGCGAAAATGTGGAGCTGGCAGCGCAGATATGCAAAAATCCTCTTGATATTGATGAGACGATAGAGGCGGTCGGTTTAAAGGATCGCATAAATAATTTCCCGGCGCAGCTATCCGGCGGCGAGCAGCAGCGCGTGGCGATTGCGAGAGCGCTGGCAAAGAACCCGAAGCTGCTTTTGTGCGATGAGCCGACAGGCGCACTGGATTACCAGACTGGAAAATCAGTCTTAAAGCTTTTGCAGGACACATGTACGCAAAAAGGGGTGACAGTTATTGTTATTACCCATAACCTGGCGCTGACAGCCATGGGCAGCAAAGTGATAAGAGTCAAAAACGGGACAATATCGGATATAAGCATAAACCAGGATCCTGTTCCTGTTGAAAGGATCGAGTGGTAAATATGGGAAAAACAATGTTAAAAGATACGCTGCGTGAGATTAGAAAATCATTTGGCAGGTTTTTCTCAATCCTGGCCATTGCTGCAATAGGCGTTGCATTTTTTGCTGGTGTTACCGCATCGTCTTCGGATATGAAAGCGTCCTCGGACAAATATTATGACGACCAGAACTTTATGGATATCCGTATTATATCTTCTGTTGGATTTACAGATGAGGATATTGAGGCCATTCGGTCAGTGGAGGGCATAGAAGGCCTGTTCGCAGCGCATACGGCAGATGTAGTGGTGAACAGCGAAGGGATCCAGTCGGCGGTGCGTGTTATGTCAGTGCCGGACAGCGGGCTTGATGAGGACAACAGCAGCTATATAAACAGGCTGAGGTTAAAAGAGGGGCGGCTGCCTCAGGCGGACGGGGAGTGCGTTGTCAAATATACGCAGGCGTTCAGTGGCAAAATACAGATAGGTGATAAGCTGGTGCTGGAATCCGGCAGCAGCGAGGATATTTCTGAAACAGTAAAGGAATCTGAATATACGGTAGTCGGCATAGTCTATACGCCTTATTACCTGACATATGATATGGGGCAGACTGCTGTAGGCGGAGGCAGGATAAACTACTGCATTTTTATCCGCGATGGCGAATTTGCTCAGGAATATTATACAGAAGCTTATGCGTCCGTGTCAGGCTCAGATGAACTGGATACATACTCGGACGCCTACTTTGACCTTGTTGGCGATGCGGCATCGAGGCTGGAAGAACTGGCAGATGAACGGCTGGACGCCAGGGAGCAGTCTGTCAGAGATGAATTGGCACAGCAGAAGGAAGAAGCGCTTCAGGAGGTTTATGATGGCATCAGGGAGGCCGTCACCAAGCGGATCTATGAGGAATATGCCCGGTACTATCCGGGCATAAACATAGACGCGATAGTGGAACCGGTTCTGGAAAAAACTATTGCGGACAATATAGCGGCATATGACACGTCTGAGATTGATGCAGTATTTGAGGAATATGAGCAGGAATATCTTGGCGGGCGCGATGATTGGCAATGGTATGTGCTGGACAGGGATTCGCACTATTCGTTCCGGGATTACAAATCGAGCGCTGAGCGCATGGATGCCATTGCTGTCGTATTTCCTGTATTTTTCATTTTTGTGGCTGCGCTCGTATGCCTGACGACAATGACAAGAATGGTTGATGAGCAAAGAGAACTGATTGGGACTTATAAAGCGCTCGGCTACGGCATGACGGCGATAGCGTTCAAATATGTGGCATATTCGCTGATGGCATCGCTGATAGGAGGAATTGCAGGCTGTTTGTTTGGGCTTAAACTGTTTCCGACAATCATTTACCATTGCTGGAACATCGTCTATGAGCTGCCGCAGGAGATGGCCTACGCCGATCATTTGCTGCTCTCCGTGCTGTCAGTTTCGGCAATGACAGTGGTGATTGTCATCTCAACTGTATACGCATGTTACAACGAGCTTGTGGAGGTGCCGTCCGCACTGATGCGCCCGAAGGCGCCAAAAAAGGGAAGGAAAATATTCCTTGAGCGGATCGGGTTTTTATGGAAGCATTTGTCTTTTTCGGGCAAGGTATGCGCGCGCAATATTTTCCGATACAAAAAGCGGTTTTTTATGACTGTTATCGGCGTAGCAGGAGGATGCGCGCTTATGATGGCCGGGTTTGGCATCAAGGATAGCATATCCGGACTGATACGCAAACAGTATCAGGAAATACTGAATTATGATGTTGTCTTGCTTTACGACCAGGAGGACGTTCCGGGCAAGGCGGCAGGCGACAGCCGGTTTGAATCATTTTATGCATTGTACAGCTATACATCAGGGGTAGACGCAGAACCGTTTTCTGATGATGGCGACATGCCGGATCAGTCGGAGGCGTCCGTGCAGGTCGTTTATGACGGCAGCGCTTTCAGCGATTATGTGACGCTGCGCGACCGGCGCACGCAGAAGAAATATGTGCTTGATGATACCGGCATCTGCATTACAGAGAAGATGGCAAATGATCTGAAAACAAAAAAAGGTGATACTGTTTATTTAAAAGGCGGCAGCGGAGAATGCCGTCCGGTCAGGGTGGCTCATGTCGTTGAAATGTACACGAACCATTATGTATTTATGACGGCAGCATATTATCAGGAAGTGTTTGGCGAGGAGGCGCAGGACAACTGCCTGCTTGGCGTATTGAAAGACAGCGGCGAGGAAGCGGAGGCGCTTGTCGGGCGCGATTACCTGAATACTGACGGCGTGACCGGCGTTACGTTTTTTACGGCAAATATAGACAGATTTAACGATATGATAAGTTCGCTGAGCCTCGTAACATACGTTCTGATACTGTCTGCGGCTGCGCTGTCATTTGTCGTGCTTTATAACCTCACCAACGTCAATGTCTCGGAGCGCATACGCGAGATCGCAACTATAAAGGTTCTTGGCTTTTATGACGGCGAGGTGGCTATGTATGTGTACCGCGAAAATATCATCATCACTATTATAGGCGCGGCGGCAGGCCTTGTGCTTGGGCTGCTTCTGCACGGCTATATCATGAAAACGGTGGAGATGGATAATGTGATGTTTGGAAACGAAGTGCAGGTTTTATCATTTGTGCTGGCATTCCTGCTTACATTGTGTTTTTCGCTGATAGTAAATCTTGTGATGTACCGAAGGCTGAAACGGATACCTATGGTAGAGTCGCTGAAATCAGTAGAGTAAAAATTAAATAGCATAATAGGGGCTGCCTGTTCATATATTGTGAAAAACAAGAACAGGCAGCCCTTTATTGCGCCGCAGGCTATTCCGGAGCAATGGGGATAAGCCGTATACAGGCTTTGCTGCCGGAAAGGGGTTATGGGCAGATTAGAGGAAATTACGCGCGTGCTGCCGGAGCGCATA
>CANRBP010000146.1 GCA_947628875.1 uncultured Lachnospira sp. | reverse complement strand
AATATATTGATAAGTGCATGCCTGATGGGCGTCCGATGCCGGTATGACGGGAAATGCCAGCATATCAGGGAGTTTGAACGGCATATTCCGGTTCTGATGGAGCGGTTTAACCTTATTCCGGTCTGCCCGGAGGTGTGCGGAGGCCTTCCTGTGCCGCGCGTGCCTTCGGAGATCAGGCAGGAAGACGGCACGGCGGTTATTGCAGCGGACGGAACAGATGTGACGGATGCATTTTCGCGCGGCGCAAAGAAAGCGCTAATGCTTGCGCAGCAGTATGGCTGCCGTACAGCGCTGTTAAAAAAACGCAGTCCTTCCTGCGGCAGCGGTCAGATATATGACGGCACATTTTCAGGAAAACTGGTGCCCGGGGACGGCATCACGGCAGCACTTTTAAAAAAGCACGGAATTGAAGTGCTGGGGGAAGATGAAGTCCTGAAACTTATACAGCGTTAATAAAATATGATGGCGGCAGGATTTGGGGGAAATCAGCCGGCGTTGAAAAAACAGTCAGCGCAGCAGGCTTTTGATTGCATATTTTGGCTTTTTAAGGTATAATGCACCGGTAAACCTTATGTGATATTTTGAATTGGAGCAGAGAAAAATGAAAAAAAATCAAAGCGGACAACTCAAAAGAAAAAGGCAAAGGGTACTGTTAACGATAAGCGCGCTGGCCGGATTTTGCATTATCGGCCTTGAGGCGGCCTGCCTGGCATTTATGCCTGAGCAAGGAGAGGATAATGCAAAAGAAAGCGATGAGCAGGTGATGGCACAGGTGCAGGTACAGCAGACATTAGAGACAAGAGAGCAGCAGAACTCCCAGGGTACGCAGGAACAGCAAGATACAGGCAGCGCAGCAGAAAGCCAGACGGCTGAAAGGAAAACATATGCCAGATATGTTTTTGTTGGAGATTCCAGGTATGTAGGAATGTCTGAATTTGCCGGCAGCGAAGATACATTTATCTGCAAGGACGGAGTAGGGTATGAATTTCTGGAAGTGCAGATGGAAAATATCCGGCAGGCCTGCAGCCTGAAAGACACGGCGCTTATAATAGGACTGGGCGTAAATGACGTAAAGTCAAGCAGCAGCAGCTATATATCAAAACTTAACAGAATGGCTCAGGAAATGGATTGCAGTATTTACTATATGCTGGTCAATCCGGTTGATGAGGCCGCAGAGGCGTCTTACGGTTACACAGTCACAAACAGCAGGATTGATGAATTTAACCGGCAGATGAAAGCAGGACTTGACAGCAGTATCGGCATACTGGACACAAATGCGTATTTGAAGCAGACAGGTTTTAAGACGGCTGACGGCTTGCATTATGACAGGAACACATACGGCATGATATACCGGTATATAAAACAAAACCTGTAACACAATATTATGTACGGATTGGAGAAAAATAAATGGAACTGGAAATATTACATTGGTTTGAATCTCTGCATAACCCGGTGTTAAACCTGATTATGTACTTTTTTACGCTGCTTGGGGAGGGCGGCAGCCTGTGGGTGCTTCTGGCGGCGGCAGGCCTGTTTGTGCTGCCTAAACGCTACAGAAAGGTCGGATTGACAATTGCGCTCGCGCTGGTGCTGTCGCTTATCATGTGCAACGGCGTAATGAAAAATCTGTTTGCGCGCGTGCGGCCGTTCCATGCAGATCCGTCTTTTGAAAACCTGTATGGCATTTTTGACACGATCACCGACTGGTCGTTCCCGTCGGGGCATACATCGGCCTCATTTGCGGCTGCATGGGCAATCTTTATGTGGTACAGGCGCGAAGGGATTGCGGCGATGGCGGCGGCTGTGCTGATTTCAGTTTCAAGGCTGTATCTTACGGTGCATTATCCGACAGATGTGCTGGCGAGTTTGGTGCTTGGCAGCCTTTACGGGATTATTGCATATTTTGCCGTAAAGTTCCTGCTCAGGAAGTTTACAAAGCTGCAGGCGGTATTTCCAGAGGAAACATAAGCAAGAATGAATATATTGCGCCTGATTGCCTTATTGGCAGAAAAACAGCGCAGAAATGGAGATTGAAATGGCAGAGATCATAACTGATACCCTGGTTGACAGTATCCGGCTGGTTCCGTTTTTATTTTTGACTTATCTGGTGATGGAGTATCTGGAACACAAAACAAGCAGCAAGACTAAAAAAATCATTCGCAGTTCAGGAAAGCTCGGACCGCTGGCCGGAGCTTTGCTGGGTGCGTTTCCGCAGTGCGGCTTTTCAGCCGCCGCATCAAACCTTTATGCCGGGCGTGTTATCACGCTTGGAAAGCTGATTGCTGTTTATCTTTCAACTTCTGACGAGATGATCCCGGTATTTTTGTCCGAGCATGTTCCTCTGGCTGCAATCGCAAAAATTGTCGCAGGCAAGGTCTTATTCGGCATGGCGGCCGGTTTTGCCATCGACTTTGTGCTGTGCAGGCGCAGGAGGCAGGAGGATATGCAGAAGAAAATCGGACACATATGCGACCATGACCACTGCCATTGCGACAGCAGCATTTTGCGTTCTTCCCTGAAACACACAGCCGTAATATTTTTTTACATCGTGCTGGTATCGCTGTGCCTGAATATTGCCATTTTCTTTATAGGTGAGGAAACGCTTGGAAAGATAGTGCTTGACAGGCCTCTGGCAGGACCTCTGATTGCGGCGCTGGCAGGACTGATACCGAACTGTGCATCTTCCGTTGTTTTGACGCAGCTGTATATCGGCGGCGTTCTGTCCGCAGGCTCGCTGTTTGCCGGACTGCTTGCAGGCGCAGGCGTTGGCCTGCTCGTGCTTTTCAGGGAAAACAGGAACATAAAAGAAAATATGATGATTCTTGGACTTTTATATGCAGTCGGAGCAGCAGCCGGCATTGCTCTTGACCTGGCGTCCGGTCTGGCAGGCTGACGCATGCAGGGCATTGAATGGAATACATAATATATGCGGGACATCAGGATAGATGCCCCGTATTTTTGAATTTTACAAATGTTTTATAAAAAAATAAAATTTATATTGAAAAATGTGCCATATAGTGGTAGGATAAAATTAACTTAAAAAAATATGGTTTGCAAAAGTAAATATTTTATTTTATGGAGGAAGCAGATGCAGGTGAAGAATGTGCAAGACAAGGATTTCCGCATATACGGACGGGTGATATCCGGACTGGATACGGCGGATCTGCTTGAAAAAATGGCTCAGACGCCGCTGCCGGATGATGTTATCTATGTCCCTTCGGACGAACGTCTCGAGGAGCTGGATATCAGCCGGGTTATGTCAGACAGCATATATGGCGGAATGCCGGTTCAGATCGGCTACTGCAACGGGCATAACCGGCTGCTCAATGCGCTTGAGTACCATCGCAGTTCCGAGGTGAATGTCGCGGTGGACGATATGATACTTCTGCTTGGAAAACAGCAGGATATCCGGGAAGATTTTACATACGATACGGCCAATGTAGAGGCATTTCTAGTTCCGGCCGGAACATCGGTTGAGATTTATGCGACTACGCTGCACTATGCGCCTTGCGGCGTTGGCGGCAAAGGATTCAGGTGCGCGGTTGTCCTGCCTAAGGGGACGAATTATGATGTCAAGGCTCCGTCTGTGACGGCGGAAGACAGACTTCTGGCGGCATCAAACAAATGGCTGATCGCTCATG
>CANRBP010000145.1 GCA_947628875.1 uncultured Lachnospira sp. | reverse complement strand
TTACCAGGGACAGGGGACAATGCTGCCTACAGCGGTTTCGCAGCTTTTTGAGCAGATAGTAAATGCCGTTGTCAGCATACTTGCAGGATACCTGCTAGTACAGGCGTATCGCGGAACTGCCGGCGTTTCAGCTTACGGCGCGGCAGGCGGCACGCTGGGAACTGCGGCAGGTGCGGCTGCGGCTCTGCTGTTTCTTGGCTGTTTGTATCTTATATACCGTCCGGTGCTGATGCGCATGGTACAGCGTGACCATGCAAGCGGCGATCTGGACTCTCAGGACGTATATAAGTCTATTTTGCTGACCATGATACCGATAATACTGGGGCAGACTTTTTACCAGATAAGCGCCGTTCTGGATGATATGATGTTTTCCAACATGATGGTGGGCGCGCTGGGAGCGGAGAAAGTCAAGACAGATCTTGGCAATTTTAATTCCAGCTACAGCCTGCTTATAAGCATACCGCAGGGGGTGGCGTCAGCCATGTCGGCGTCAATGCTGCCGAGCATCGTGGCGTCATTCACGCAGGGCAGGCGCCGGGAGGTCAGAAAAAAAATCAGGAGGACGATACGCCTTAATATGATGATTGCGATTCCGTCCTTTATCGGTCTTGTTGTACTGGGAAAGCCAATCATAAGGCTGCTGTTTGCAGGCTATGACAGTGACCAGGGAGCCATGATGCTCAGGATTGGCGCCGCGGCTGTCGTGCTTTACACGCTTGCCACAGTTACAAGCTCTGCATTGCAGGGGATAGACAGGATGCGCATTCCGGTAATACATTCCTGTATTTCGCTGGCTGTACACATTGTACTTGTTTTCGTGCTGCTCAGGTTTACAGATCTTGGAATATATGCAATTGTGATAGGCAACGCATCATTTCCGGCGCTGATTTTTGTGCTGAATCTGGTGACGCTTGGCAGGGAGCTGCGCTACAAAACCGAATTCCTGCATACATTTTTGGTGCCGTTTGCCTGCGCGCTTATAATGGGCGCGGCTTCAGGACTGGTTTACAGCGGCATATATGCCCTTGTGATGAACAATGCGGCTGCGCTGGCATGCGCATTTATAGCGGCTGCCGCGTCATATTTCGGATCGCTTGCAGCCATTGAGGCGTGGCTGGCACGCAGGCCGGCCTGACGGAAAACATGCCCGGAGTATATGAGCATGGTGCAAAAGGTTACAATAGATAAAGTGAAATATAAATGTTATAAGCAGGTTTTACAGAGGGGTTTGCCCTGGTTGAAATGAGGTGAAGGATATGTTATGTGAAAACTGCAATCAAAATGAGGCAACCATTTATTATACAGAAATAGTTAATGGCGTGAAAGATGAGCACCACCTTTGCGCGGAATGCGCTGCAAAGGCCGGCGTCACGGACGCAATGCATGTATCGAGCAGCGATTTTGCGTTTGTGAAACTTCTGACGGGACTTCTGGCTTCCTCGGGACTGCTTGAGGAACAGCCTGACAATCCTATGGTGCATGTGAAATGTCCGCAGTGCGGCATGAATTTCCGCGAATTTACGAGAGTCGGAAAATTCGGGTGCGCAGAGTGCTACAATGTGTTTGGGCCGCTGATTGAGGATAATATGAAAAAACTGCAGGGCAGCATTGAACACAAGGGGAAAAAATACCGCATGCACGGGGAAAAAGCCGGAGCAGGCCAGAATGAACAGCAGCAGTCCGGGGACGGGAACGCAAGCCGCATAGCGGAGCTCAGCGAAAAACTCCAGGAAGCGGTTGAACTGGAAAATTTTGAAGATGCGGCCCGTTACAGAGATGAGATCAAGGCGTTAAAAAGGAAGGATGGATGAGAATGCTTCGATGGTTTGAGCATGACGGAAGCAACAGCGATATTATCATTTCCAGCCGGGTACGCCTGGCGCGGAATTTAAAAAAATATAATTTTTCATTAAAGCTGGAAGAAAAAGAAGCCAGGGAAATGGTTGATGAGACTTGCGGACAGATCAGAGAAGCCGGTTTTTTTAATGATTATCACACTTACGATTTCAAAGATCTGGACGCATGCCAGAAAGTTGCGATGAAAGAGCGGCATGTTCTCAGCAATTTTCTTCTGCACCAGAAAACTGCGGCAGGATTTGTCTCGCCGGAGGAAAACATTTCCATTATGATTAATGAGGAAGATCACATCAGGATACAGTCATACACGGCTGGAATGGATATGAAGGCCGCCTATGAAGCCGCAGACGCCATTGACGACCGCCTCGGCGATCTGCTTGATTACGCCTATGACGATCAGTACGGATATCTGACAACCTGCCCGTCCAATGTAGGCACAGGCATGAGAGCTTCCTATATGGTACACCTGCCGATATTGTCAGCAAACAACCGTATTGCCGGACTGGCTACGGAAATAGGCCGTTTTGGTCTTGTGCTGAGGGGAATCTACGGCGAGGGCAGCAAGAGCATGGGCGATATCTACCAGATATCAAACCAGGTCACGCTTGGGCTGTCCGAGCAGGAAGTAATCGAAAATCTTAACAATATCACCCAGCAGATCATGGCTCAGGAGCGCGCGCTGCGCAAGCAGTTTGTAAAACAGCAGAAAAACAGCATGCTGGATATGGTTTACCGCTCCTACGGCCTGCTCAAATACGCAAGAAAAGTTTCATTGCAGGATGGCATGCTGCTCCTCTCTCAGCTCAGGCTTGGATTTTCGGAAGGACTGATCCAGCCGGCATGCGAGAACGAATGCGCAGTCTACCAGCTTATGATCGGCATACAGCCTGCAAACCTCCAGCTTATGTCTGAAAGCGAGCTGTCGGGAGAAGAACTTGATATGCAGCGTTCCAGGTTTATACGCGACAATCTTCCGGCCATACTCTAGCAGGAAGAAAGGCGTTGCAGCCAAGCCGGAAACTGTAAAAAAGATAATTTGAATAGAAAGGACATTTGGCATTATGCAGAGCAGATTTACAAAAAAAGCGCAGGAAGCGCTGAACCATGCGGAAGAGGCAGCGGTTGCGCTCGGGCATGGGTATATAGGCTCGGAACACCTGCTTATCGGACTGCTGCAGGCGGAGGACAGCCTGGCGTCAACCGTGCTCAAAAGCAATGATGTTACGGATGAGAAAATTATTAACCTTGTTTACCAGCTTATCGCGCCGGAAGGTGCAACAGGCGTGAAAGAGCCGGCAGGCTATACGCCGCGCGTGCGCCGCATACTCGAAAATGCGGCAAAGGAGGCTGTGCGTTTTAAATCAGACTTAATCGGCACGGAGCATATTCTGATAGCCATAGTGAAAGAGTCTGAGAGCGTGGCGGCGAGGCTGCTGAACACTATCGGGGTAGGAATCAAAAAACTGTATGTGGATATCCTGGTTGCAATGGGCGAGGATGCAAACACATATAAAGAAGATTTTCACAACGGCAAGCCGAAAAACAGGGATAAAAGAATGACGCAGACGCTTGATCAGTACAGCCGCGATCTGACTGAACTGGCAAGGCAGAACAAGCTTGACCCGGTAATCGGAAGAGAAGAAGAAATCAAACGCGTGATTCAGATATTGAGCCGCCGCACAAAAAACAACCCGTGCCTGATAGGCGAGCCTGGCGTTGGCAAAACGGCAATTGCGGAGGGGCTTGCCGCAAGAATCGTAGAGGGGAATGTACCGGAAACAATAAAGGACAAACGCCTGCTTACGCTTGATCTGGCTGGCATGGTGG
>CANRBP010000144.1 GCA_947628875.1 uncultured Lachnospira sp. | reverse complement strand
AGACGACAGTTTCAATATGGTGCGCCGTGAAGTTGTGAATGTTCCGCTGATTGGCGAGGTAGCCGCCGGACAGCCGCTGCTGGCCGTTGAGAACATCGTCAGCTATTTTCCTATCCCGGCGGAATATATGCCGAATGAAGATGTCTTTATGCTGGCTGTGAAAGGCGAGAGCATGATCAATATAGGCATACACGATGGCGATTACATTATTGTCCGCCGTCAGGAAACTGCTGAAAACGGCGAAGTCATTGTAGCGCTCATAGACGATTCTGCGACTGTTAAGCGATTTTACCGTGAAAACGGGCATATACGCCTGCAGCCGGAAAATGATTATATGGATCCGATTATAGCAGCCGACTGTGATATAATCGGAAAAGTCATTGGTTTGATCCGTTTGAATATCCGGTAAAATAATTCGGAACTGTCCAACTGAAACTAAAAAAATAAATGCAAGATACAGCATCGCCTTATTTGAATGCGATGCCATATCTTGCATGTTTAATCCTTATTGCAGCATTTCCTCATCAACGGTTATTCCATCGCGCCAGATTCTCTCAAGATCATAGAAAAGGCGGTCTTCTTTTGAAAATACATGGACGACCACATCTTTGTAGTCAAGCAATATCCAGGACGCAGCCTGATATCCCTCTACTTTCGGCTCCTCATAGCCTGCTTTAGAAAGCTGTTCTCTCACATTGTCCACAATGGTTTGTACCTGATTTGCATTGTTTCCGCTCACAATAATAAAATAATCGGCAATGACCGTTACATGACTGATATCGATTACGCGGATATCTTCACCTTTTTTGTCCTTGATAGCTTCAATGGCAATTCTGGCCATTTCCTTTGCTGATGATTTAACAAGAGGGGTTTCTGCCATATATCATTCTCCTTCCTAATTTAATATGTCTGGTTATTTCAAGCATCCTGCCTGTTTTCACTATATTTTCTGTAATATTCATAAGTCCGGACAGTAGCCGGATCAATAGGCTTATTTTTGCTGTTCAGGTATTCAATAGTGCTTTCCGCCACGCAATAAATAGCCTGCGATATATCCTTAAATACCAGGCTCCTGATTTCGTCCAGGTTGTCAGCGCGGTTGCGGAACGGCTCAATATAATCCGCTATAAAAATGATTTCCTCCAGCCTTGTCATATGCGGCTGGCCGGTTGTGTGAAAACGGATCGCACTGCATATCTCATCATCATGTATGCCGTATTGTTCCCAAGCCAGATAACCGCCAAGCTTTGCATGAAGCAGATATGGACTGCGCCGCTCGCTATCGGAAATTTCAATATGAAACTTTTTGCATGATTCCAGCAATTCAGTGTCTGTCAGGCATTTGGCACAATCATGCAGAAGTCCTGCTGTATAGGCGCGCTCCATGCTGACGCCATAGCGCATTGCCAGGCAGGCGCTTGTATTGGCAACCCCGATAGTATGCCAGTAACGCCTTTTGTCTTTCTTAAACGCCTTTTTTACCTGCTTCCTTAATATATCAATTGCTTCATTGTTCATTTGTACTCTCCGTCTGTTGAAATATATAATTTATGTCGGTAAATATAGTCCTCCACCTTGCCGGGAACCATTCCTTCAAGCGGAAAACCGCCTGCTGCGCGCTTGCGTATCTCTGTAGAACTGTATGGCAGGTCAGGCAGCTCAAGCATCCGTATATCTGCATTATAAAGGCTTTCCAGACGCGATTTCTGAGCTTCGAGCTCCGCCCTGCTATGCCGGCTGCGGTTGGCGGCCAGCATGCAGCAATGTGACAGAACGTAATCAGGCTTATGCCAGTCCTGCAATGCAAACAGTGAATCTGCGCCAATAATAAAAAAAATTCTGCTGAAATGCGGGGTCAAGGCAGCCAAAGTGTCTGATGTGTATGTCCTGCCGCTGCGCTCCACCTCAAGCAGAGACAGCTTCATATACGGATAGCCTTCAATAGCCGCTCTGACCATATTGCACCGGTCCACGGCACTTGCAATCTGCCTTGTATCCTTGTAGGAAGACGGATCGCCGGACGGCATCACCCAGATCTCCGGAATTTGATACTGCTCATGCGCCGCTTCCGCAAGCTGTATATGCCCGAAATGGATAGGATCAAACGTGCCGCCCAAAATGCCGATTACACCTTTATTTGCGCTTTCCTGCCGGTGGAAGTTCAATTTTTTTCTTCTCCTTTGATTCTTTGTAGAGAACTATCATTTTTCCAATCACCTGCACAACCTCCGAGTGAGTCCGCTCAGCAACTGTTTCAGCAATTTTCTTAGGGTCATCGGAACAGTTCTGGAGTACGTGTATCTTTATAAGCTCCCTCTTGGCAAGCGCCTGTTCGACCGCTTTTGTATTTTCAGGCGTCAGGCTTGCTTTTCCAAACTGAAAAACCGGATCTGTCGTTGTGGCAAGTCTTTTTAAATAAGCACGCTGTTTGCTAGTTAACATTTATCTTCAACCATTTCCTTCCTAATCATAATAATCAAATTCCATATATTCGCCAACGCGCACGGTATCACCTTCCTCAATCCCAAGCTCTTTAAGCTGCTTTATGATGCCGTTTTCACGCATAAATTTCTGAAAAAAGTTAAATCCTTTTTCAGAATCCAGGTTTGTGTAGCCAAGCATGCGTTCCACGCGCGGGCCGTAAACCTGATAAACGCCGGACGCATCTTTATCAACATAGAAAGCCTCATTTGTATTTGAAAAACGTGAATCAAGGTCTAATTCCCGCTCGAATACTACCGGCTTTTCGTCTGTCTGCATTAATAGCTGCTGAACGTGATAAAGCAGTTCTTTCAAGCCTTTGCCGCTGACAGCAGAAATCGGGAATACCTGTATGCCGCGCGGCTCAAATGCCTGCCGTATGCGCTCCACCGCAGTTTCTTCATCATCTTTGTAGAGGACATCAATCTTATTTGCGGCGATCACCTGCGGCCTGTCTAAAAGAGCAGGATCATAAGCGGCAAGCTCCGCATTGATGGCCTCAATATCGGCAACCGGGTCACGCCCTTCCGTGGAAGCGGCATCTACCATATGGATAAGCACGCGCGTCCGCTCGATATGCCGAAGAAATTCATGTCCAAGGCCGATGCCATCAGAAGCGCCTTCAATCAGTCCCGGAATATCTGCGATAACAAAACCTTTGCCGCCGTCCAAATCTACCACGCCAAGATTCGGGTTTAGCGTCGTAAAATGATAATTTGCAATCTTAGGCCGCGCATTTGTCACGCGGGACAAAAGCGTAGATTTTCCAACATTTGGAAAACCTACAAGGCCGACATCTGCAATCACTTTCAGTTCAAGGCGCACCCATAGCTCCTGCGCGTCCTGTCCCGGCTGCGCATACTGCGGCGCCTGCATGGTGGCTGTCGCATAATTCATATTGCCCTTGCCGCCCCTGCCGCCTTTTAATATTATTTCTCTGTTATTTCCATTCGACATGTCCGCTATGACTTTGCGGCTCTCATCATCAAAAATAACAGTTCCTTCCGGTACTTTGATAATCAGGTCAGCGCCGTTTTTTCCGGAACAGCATCTTTTGCCGCCCTCTTCGCCGCTCTGGGCAATATATTTGCTGTTGTGCCTGAAATCGCCAAGCGTATTCAACCCCTTGTCCACTTCAAAAATCACATTGCCGCCGTTGCCGCCGTTGCCGCCGTCCGGACCGCCGTTGGGTACATACAGCTCCCGGCGGAAACTGACATGCCCGTCGCCGCCCTTTCCGGATTTTATAAAAATTCTCGCTCTGTCTGCAAACATATGCCCTCCTG
>CANRBP010000143.1 GCA_947628875.1 uncultured Lachnospira sp. | reverse complement strand
GGTTGAGCGGAGAGGATGGGATTCGAACCCATGCGCCCGTGAAGACAAACGGTTTTCAAGACCGCCCCGTTATGACCGCTTCGGTACCTCTCCATATTCTTTTTTTGTCAGAGACTTGATTATAGTATCACCGTATCCAACATTTGTCAATACATTTTGCATGAGTTTATTTACGGTTTTTTGCATAATTTTGTCTGCAATTTTCCGGCATATACGCAATATCCCCAATTTGGCGCATTTTTATTCAGCATATCTGAAAAAATCATGCGCGTACCGTTTCCGTTTTATCCATTCTGCCGGAAATAAACTTCTCCGCCAAAACCAAATCCTCCGGAGTTGTTATTTTGATATTTTCATAGCCGCCCATTGTCAGTTTTACTTTCGCCTCAGTATACCGTTCAATAACCATTGCATCGTCCGTGACAGGCGCGCCGTTTATATCTGCTGCCATATTTTCATACGCTCCACGCAGCAGCGGCAGCGAAAACGCCTGCGGCGTCTGTATGAGCCAGACACTGCTCCTGTCCGGCGTCTGACTGACAAAACCGCTGACGTCTGCAATCTTGACCGTATCCTTAGACGGTACTGCTGCCGTACAGGCGCGGTACTGCCGCGCATCTTCAATACAGCGCAAAATAATGTCCGCAGACACGCAGGGACGTGCGCCATCGTGGATCAGCACAATGTCGCTCTCTGTCTCCTGCTGTATGGCGTCCAAACCGTTTTTTACAGAATCATACCGTTCTTTTCCGCCTGCTACGATCCTCCTGATCTTACGGAATCCAAACCGGCTGATAAACTCCTGCCGGCAGTAATCCAAATCCTCTTTTCCAGCTACCAGTATTATATCATCAGCCGGACTTTCCTCAAACGCCTGCAGCGAATAATACAGAACAGGCTTTTTGCCCAATGGCATATATTGTTTTGGAATATCGCTGTTCATCCGGCTTCCCCTTCCGCCGGCCAGCACGATTGCAGTTACCTTCACCTTTTTCCCTCATTCAAAATACCAGCCGGAGCTATGAACGTTCGCCCAATTTCAGATTCGGGACTGCGTTCAGGTCATATCCGTGCCGAACGCCGTTTATATATTCATAATACCCGGCTGCGCCAATCATAGCCGCATTATCCGTGCAAAGTCCCAGAGATGGGCAATAAAACTCAATGCCACGGCTTGCGCACGCCTCTGACAGCGCGCTGCGCAGCGCGGAGTTTGCAGCCACTCCGCCGGCAACAGCCAGCTTTTTCATATTCCTCTCTTCTGCAAGCCGTATTGCACGCGTCACCAGCATATCCACCGCCGCGCACTGGAACGATGCCGCAAGATCCGCCTTGTCAACCGGAACATGCTTCATTTCACACATATTCAGATAATTAAGGACTGCCGATTTTAATCCGCTAAATGAAAAATCATACACCGAACCGGCAACCTGCCCCCGCGGAAACTCCACCGCATGAGGATTTCCTGTTTTTGCCAGCTTATCTATCTTCGGGCCGCCCGGATATCCCAATCCGACCGCACGCGCCACTTTGTCAAAAGCCTCGCCGGCCGCATCATCGCGCGTCCGGCCTGCGATTTCATAACTGCCATAATCCTGCACTATGACCAGATGCGTATGTCCGCCTGAAACAACAAGCGCCGCAAACGGCGGTTCCAGCTCAGGGTACTCTATATAATTTGCGGCAATATGCCCCTCGATATGATTGACGCCCACCAGCGGTTTATGCCTGGCAAATGCAATCGCTTTTGCCTCCGCAACGCCTACAAGCAGCGCCCCGACCAAACCCGGGCCGTAGGTAACTGCGACCGCTGTAATATCATCGAGCGTGACATTTGCTTTATGAAGCGCTTCCCCTATAACCTGATTAATATGCTCAATATGCTTTCTGGACGCAATTTCCGGCACAACGCCGCCATACTCCGTGTGAATCTCAATTTGTGAATTAATAATATTTGAGAGTACTGTCCGTCCGTTTTTGACCACGGCTGCCGCCGTCTCATCACAAGAGCTCTCTATCGCCAAAATCAACGTATCCATACGTATCCGCTGCCCTGCCTTCCTGCTATTCCTCTGGTGTTCCTGCCAGCTCCCAGTATAAAAGCTTCCATCTGCCCAGATCGTCCTGGCGCAGCATAAAACGGGTATACGAGCGGCTCAGTCCCGTACCCTCGCGTATCGTATACAGCACTTTAATAGATGCATACTTCCTGTCTTTAAACGTGATATATTCCACATTTTCAGCATCTTCAAAGCGTATGTCCGTTATATACCTGTTCAGGCTGTTATACTTGTCTATTTCCTCATGGAGTGCTTTCAGGTATGCCTCGTCAGTCTGCGTCCGTCTCAGTTCCTCGTCAAACAATACTCTTGCCTTCTTTGCAAGCGCCTCCACCTGCTCGTCCGTCAGCTCAGTCTTGTAGCACGCTTTCTGAATCCTTGCAAAATACTTGACAACCTCTTTAGGCGACTGAGGGTAATTATTTTCAATATCCCTTGTCGTAAGCGCCGCCAGCTCGCTATCGCCTGCCGACTGCTGCGTAGCATCCGATGCCGGCTGTCTGTTTTCCAGATAATAATAATACAGCAGTCCCAACGATGCCAAAATTATCACTACCGCCACTGTGCGCAAATACTTATTATTCTTTTTCATACCTATACCTCCGCATGTCCTGCGATACTGCATAAATAAACCGCTTTTTCCTAATCCTCAAATAACAGTTCCGCAGTCCTGCCATCTGTCCCGGCACTGACATTGTTGAAAATATGGCGTATGCCGGCGATATAATCCGCCGGACGCACTAGGGAAGGACTGTAATGCGTCAGCCAAAGCTCCTTTACGCCAGCATCATGCGCGATTTCTGCCGCTTCCGCAAATGTCATGTGCTTGTTTTCCTTTGCCTTGTCCTCTTTGCCTGCCTCGCCGTACATGCCTTCGCATATAAACAGATCAGCCCCCTGCGCATTTTCCGCAATCGTCTTAACAGGCCTTGAATCTGTACAATAAGTTACTTTAATCCCCTTGCGCGGCTGTCCCATAACCATGTCCGGCGCATACTTCACACCTGCGTGTTCTACCTCCTCGCCATGCTGAAGCCTGTTCCACATCTGCTGCGGTATCTGCAGACTGCGTGCCTTCCCGGCATCAAACCGCCCTCTGCGCGGTATCTGGATCGTGTAGCCGTAACACGGAACTGTATGGAAAACCTTAAACGCTGTCAGTTCATATCCATTGATGGATAACTGCTCCTGCGGCTGCGTAAGTTCCACGCACTTCAACTCATAAGGCAGCTCAGGCGCTATTACCCTGAGCGCCGACACGACCCGGCCAAGTCCTTTCGGCCCAACCAGCGTAACCGGCTCTGTCCGGTCAGAATTGCCGATAGTCAGCAAAAGCCCCGGCAAGCCGCTGATGTGATCCGCATGATAATGCGTAAAACAAATAACATCAATCGGGTTAAAGCTCCACCCCTTTTCTTTTATTGCAATCTGCGTGCCTTCCCCGCAATCTATCAGCAGGCTGCTGCCATTATACCTTGCCATAAGCGCTGTCAGCCAGCGCCCTGGCAGCGGCAGCATGCCGCTTGTTCCCAATAAGCAAACATCTAACATGAATTATAATTTCCTTTTCACCGGGGACGCCGCTGCATTTGGCATCCTCCCTGTTTTCTTAAATTTATTATACACAAAAGCAGACATAAATTCCACAAAAACCTTAAACCGCCTATCCGTCCAGCCTTTCCTGCCCAGGCCGCTTTTTACGGCGCATCCGCTTTAGACATCACAACAGCATCTTCAACTGGACGCTCATAAAACCGTTTCCGCCTGCCGACAGGCTGATACCCCATAGCGGCATACAATTTCTGCGCAGGCAGATTTCC
>CANRBP010000142.1 GCA_947628875.1 uncultured Lachnospira sp. | reverse complement strand
CCGCTGAATGTGCAGGGGGCATATGTGGAGACGGAGGAGCTTGAAGGATATGATCCGAATGCGGAACACGCCGAGCAGGTGCCTCATATCACAGATGAGCAGATAGAAGCAATATTGGATAAAATCCGCAGCGCGCAGCGCCCTGTGCTGTATGCCGGAAACGGCATACGCATATCCGGAGGCTTTGCAGCATTTGAAAAGGCTGTCAGGCTGCTGGGCATACCGGTTGTGACAGGCTGGGACAGCATTGATGCGATTTATGATGAGCATCCGCTCTATGTGGGGCGCGGCGGCATCATGGGTGACAGGCCGGGCAACTTTGCCGTACAAAATGCGGATCTGGTGCTGTCAGTCGGAAACCGCCTGAGCATCCGCCAGGTCGGGTACAGCTGGACGACATGGGCGCGTGAAGCCTATGTGATCATGAACGACATCGATAAGGACGAATTAAAGAAACCGACACTGCATGTTGATATGCCGGTATGGGGAGACGCGAAGGAACTTCTCATCAAAATGGCTGACAGGCTTGAGCAGCTGCAGCAGTCAGGCGGCTTGAAAGGAACATATGCCGGCCAGGAAGAGAGCGGTTCATTCTTTGAGGGAGAAAGCTGGATCGCGCGATGCCAGGAATGGAAACAAAAATATCCTGTCGTGCTGCCTAAACATTTTGAGGATACAAACCATACAAATGTTTATGCATTTATAAAGAAGCTGAGCTCGCGTTTATCAGAAGGCCAGATAACAGTAGTCGGGAATGGTTCGGCCTGCGTGGTCGGCAGCCATGCCTATGTCATTAAGAAAGGCCAGCGGTTTATAATAAATTCAGCGATAGCCTCGATGGGGTATGACCTTCCGGCGGCAATCGGTGCGGCAGTTGCCGAGTATGGCAATACAGCTTTGAACGGCTGTGCGCTTGGCCGGACAGACCTGAAAGACATAATCCTTGTAACGGGGGACGGCAGCATTCAGATGAACCTTCAGGAATTGCAGACAATAATCCACCACAGGATGCCGATTAAGATTTTTATAATAAACAATGAGGGATACCACTCAATCCGGCAGACACAGACAAACCTGTTTGAAAGCCGGTTTGTAGGAATCGGGCCGCAGAGCGGCGACCTGAGCTTTCCGGACATGTCAAAGCTGGCGGCAGCATATGGATATCCGTATTTCTCATGTGACGGAAATGAACATTTAGACGAAGTTATTGAGAAAGCGCTGTCTGTTGACGGACCGGACATATGCGAGATATTTGTGTCCACCGAGCAGAATTTTGAGCCGAAATCGGCAACGAGGAAATTGGAGGACGGCACGCTCATATCGCCGCCGCTTGAAGATCTGGGGCCGTTTTTGGACAGGGATGAATTTTACAGTAATATGATAATAAAGCCAATATCATAGGCTGGCCCGGTGTTTGGCGGATTGGAGGCAGCAGTGAAAAAAGCTGTTATAACGGGGGCAACCGGTGCGATCGGTATTGCCCTGGTGGAATATCTTGCGGCACGCGGCATAGAAGTAACGGCAGTCGTGCGTCCCGGCTCGGCCAGGGCGGACAGGATACGTGAGAGCGAGCTTGTTCACCGCGTTGAGTGCGATCTGGGAAAACTCAGCCAGCTGCCGGGACTGGCAGGAAATGAGGCGGACGTTTTTTACCATTTGGGCTGGGTTGGCACATTTGGGAACAGCCGCAACGACTGTTATGCGCAGATGAAAAACGTGCAGTATGCGCTTGAGGCCGTAGATGCGGCAAAAGAGCTTGGGTGCAGCGCATTTGTGGGCGCTGGATCACAGGCAGAATTTGGGCGTTATGAGGGAAAACTGAATGCGGAAGTGCCTGTTTTTCCGGAAAACGGCTATGGAATAGCAAAGCTGTGCGCCGGCCAGATGACGAGGCTTGCCTGTGAGCAAAAGGGAATCCGGCACATCTGGACGAGGATACTGAGCGTGTATGGCCCTTATGACGGAAGCGCGACAATGGTTATGCAGACGATTGCAAAGCTTTTGGACGGGCAGAAGCCGTCCTGCACAAAGGGCGAGCAGAAGTGGGACTACCTGTATGCGAAAGATGCGGCGCAGGCGCTGTACCTTGCCGGGGAGAAGGGACGTGCAGGCAGCGTGTATTGTATCGGAAGCGGTCAGGCCAGGCCGCTGCGTGAATATATAGAGCAGATAAAGGACGCGATCGACCCCGGACTGCCGGTCGGATTTGGCGAGATACCATATGCGGAAAAACAGGTCATGTATCTGTGCGCCGATATTGAGCCGCTTGCGAGAGATACGGGATTTCAGCCGCAGTATACTTTTGAGGAAGGCATACGCGAAACTATTTCCTGGTTCAGGGAAAAACTAAAAACAGAAACATTGCGTATATAATTTACAGGTTAAACAGTTAGATTTATTTGTGCAGTATCACAGGGCGATCCTGAGATATGCAGAGGTATAGAATATGAAAAAAATCAGTATTATGGTGCCATGCTATAATGAAGAAGAAAATGTAGTTGCGCTGAGTGAGGCTTTAATCGAGATGTTTGCAAAAGATCTGCCGCAGTACGACTATGATATCCTGTTTATTGACAACGATTCCACGGATACTACGCGCGTAAAGATACGGGCGCTCTGTGAAAAAAATCCTAAGATAAAGGCTATATTCAACGCAAAAAATTTTGGGCAGTTTAATTCTCCGTACTATGGGATACTCAATACTGACGGCGATTGTACGATCCCGGTGTGTGCGGATTTTCAGGATCCTATAGAGGTCATTCCGAAGCTTGTCGCAGAGTGGGAGAAGGGATACAAGATCGTTTGCGCAGTTAAAACAAAAAGCAAGGAAAACCCGGTTATGTATTTCCTGCGTTCCTGCTATTATAAGCTAATAAAGAAAATGTCATCAGCGGAACAGATAGAGCACTTTACAGGTTTTGGACTGTATGACAAATCATTTGTGAAAGTGCTGCGCGATCTTCATGATCCTATTCCGTTTATCCGGGGCATTGTCGGCGAGCTTGGGTTCAAGCGTACCGAGGTGGAGTATACGCAGGCGCAGCGGCGAGCGGGTAAAACGCACAATAATTTTTATACGCTTTACGATGCGGCTATGCTGAGTTTTACCTCCTACACAAAATTCGGCCTGCGGCTGGCTACATTCCTTGGCGTGTTCAGCGGTATCATCAGCGTGATAGTTGCCATGGTCTATCTGGTTTTAAAGCTGATCTACTGGGACAGGTTTACAGCCGGAATGGTGCCGCTCATTCTTCTGGTAAGCTTCCTCGGTTCGCTGCAGCTGTTCTTTATCGGCCTTTTGGGTGAATATATATTAAGTATGAACAGGAGGCTGATGAACAGGCCGCTGGTCGTTGAGGAGGAAAGGATAAATTTCTGATAACGGGGTTCATCTATGAAATGTTTGATACTTGCCGGCGGCAGCGGTGACAGCCTGTGGCCGCTTTCAAGAAAAAATTATCCGAAACAGTTTATGAATATCAAGGAAGGGCGTTCCCTGCTGCAGGAAACAGTTGTGCGCAACATGCCTTTCTGCGATGAATTTATTATTGTTACCAAAGAGGCTTATCACAGCATTGTAAGCGGCCAGATGAAAGCGTTTCAGAGCTTGCGTTACAGGATAATCCTTGAGGGCGATTCCAGGGGAACAGGCGCGGCTATGCTTCTCGGAAGCCTGTTTTGCAACCAGTCTGAGCTGATATTTGTAGTGACAGCTGATAACCTGATCGAGGGACAGGGTTATCAGGAAGCCGTCCTGCGAGCCAAAGAACTGGCTAAGGAGGGCAGCCTGGTGGCGCTGGGCATACAATGTACGCATAAAGCGGCGGTCTATGACTGCATTATCCGTGATGGGGAAAAAGTTTTGACATTTGTATCCAGGAGCGGACAGAGCGACAGCACGGCCGGCGGCGATGCCGGATTGTATGATGATG
>CANRBP010000141.1 GCA_947628875.1 uncultured Lachnospira sp. | reverse complement strand
ACTGCCGCTTGTCTCCAGATAATTCTTGTCCATGCCGCCAAAGTTTACAACCTGATACCACATGCCGCTCTCATCCTGGTAGCGCAGCATGGAATCCATCAGATCTGTAAATGCATCCTTTAGCATCTTGCATTCAGCATCAAACTTATGATCAGAATTATCCACCTTGTCCAATGTATCCAGCAGAGCCATGGAATACCAGCCCAGTGCACGCAGCCAGATATTCTGCGACAAACCTGTTACTTTGTCGCACCAGAAAGCCTCCCTGCTGGTATCCAGAGCATGATAATATAACCCATTCAACGGATTGCGCATATTCTCGATTACATACTTAAACTGTGCAAAGACGTCTCCATAATTCTTCCTGTCATTGAACCTTGTCTCATATTCCAGGTAGAATGGCTGTCCCATATACATGCCATCAAGCCATATCTGATTAGGATAAATGTCCTTATGCCAGAAATTGCCTGACTTGCATCTAGGCATGATCTCGATCTGGCTGTATACCAGATCTATGGCCTTGCGGTATTTCTCTTTGCCTGTCACGTCATACAGTTCAAATAACGTCTTTCCTGCATTAATGTTGTCAATGTTCTTCTCGCCAACATTATAGCCTTTAATAGTTCCGTCATCAAGAACCCGGTAATCAATAAAATCGTCTGCAAATTTCAGGTACTTCTCATCCTTGGAAATAGCATACATCTCCAATACTGCTTTGATCATACAGCCGTCAATATAGTTCCATGTGGACTTTAAGCCTTCTTTTAACTTTTCCATGTTCCACATTGGCTTTTCCGGCGTACTTTTTTCAAGCAATTCATCAATATACTTTACAATTATATCCATGAATACACACTCCCGTTTCTTTTATATCCCATATTTTACTATAAAAAATACATAATATCAACAGATTACTTTGAGAAACTTTGAAATTTTGCAGCAATTCATGCATGACACTCAGGCGTATGTGTTCAGTATGTCAATATACCGCTCGCCGAGCAGGCTTAGCGGCATTCTTTTCTTTTTTATATAACCGATCGTCATCTTTTCGTCCGTATCAAGCGGAATCGCAACATAGCCGTCCCCATTCAGTTTTTCGCATATGATGCCGGAGCACAGCGTAAAGCCGTTCATGCCTGTCATCAGGTTCAGCATGGTTGCACGATCATCGGCCTTTATTATCCGTTTATATTTATAGGTGGTAAACATTTCCTCAGCATAATAGAATGAATTATTTTCACCCTGCTCAAAGGACAGGCACGGATATTCCAGCAAGTCTTCCAGCTTTATCCTTTTTTCATGCGCAAGCGGATGCCCTGCGGCCATATAGACGTATACCTCGCATTGAAACAGCGGCACAAATTCCAGCTCTTTATCGGACAATATTTTCTCTATCGCCCTTTTGTTAAAATCGTTCTGATAGATGATGCCGATCTCGCTTCTGAATTTTTCCACATTTTCAATCACTTCCGCCGTCTTTGTCTCATGCACTGCAAGTTCATAATCATTGAGCCGGAATTCCTCCGCAAGCGTCATGAATGCCTCAACCGCAAATGAATAGTGCTGCATTGAAACACTGAATTTATTCGCTCTGTTTCCGTCCGGCGCATACCTGTCTCTTATCATCTGAGCCATCTCCACCATCTGCCTTGCGTAGCTCAGAAAATTTTCGCCTTCCGTTGTCACAATAATGCCACGCTGGCTGCGGATAAACAGCTGCACCGAAAGTTCTTCTTCCAGCTCATGAACCGCGCTTGACAACGCAGGCTGTGATATAAATAATTCCGCTGCTGCTTTGTTCATGGATTTAGTTTCTGCAATCTTAACCATGTAGGTAAGCTGTTGTAGCGTCATGCTTTTCCGCCTTTCTATGCCTGCTATTGCAGTCCGCATCAGACTTTAAAAAATTCAGTTTCAGTTATACAGAATTCGGTTTGAATTGTCAATGCTGCGACTTGAGTTGTTTGTTTAAATTGGCGTTTCCGCATTTTGTATTTTAAATGTGTCAAAAAAACATGCTGCTGCGGCAGCATTGCCATTGTGCACAAAAATGGCACTTGGAAAACCAATTTTCCAGATGCCATTTTGTGCACAATCACCACATCACATTCTGTGATGTGCGTGTTTGACACATTTAAAATACAAAATGCGGAAATTTAAGTTGTTGATTAATTTCTTGAAAATGCTGCTGTTATGTACTATAATATCCCTGTTTGACATTATAATTACAGATAATAGAGGATTTTTAACCATATATGCCTAAGACACATAAACAACTAAACAAAAACGAGGGCATCGGCCTTTTTACGGGCAGCACGGCTTCACAGAAAAAAAAGCGCTGGCTGCTGTTCCTGCTTGTTGCTGCTGTTCTCTGCCTGTATATTATCCTTGGTTTCGCCTATGTGCGGCAGCTGAACAAAACATTTACCAATTCCTTTATACAGAACATGTCGGAACTGGCTGACCACGACAAAGCTGCGATTGAAAACGCATTTCAGAGCCATCTGGCACAATTGCGGCACATGGACCATACAATCCGCATTCACGGCGATGGCAGCATTGCTTCCATGCAGGAGCATATGGCGCTTGAGGCAGATGTTTCATTCTTTGATACGATTTATCTGCTGGATTCAGACAGTTTTCTGTATTCGCAGAATGGCAGCCGTTTAGACGGAAGAGAACTGGACTATGTACAGAGCATGATCTCCGGCGGGGATAACCTGATTTTGTGGTATGACAGCCTGACAGATGCCGAGGGCAGCACGCATGAAAGTGCGCTCCTGTACGCAGCGCCAATAGATCCGATAGAGTTGGAAAATGAAACTTTTATAGCCATAATCGGCATCACAGACGCCAGCAGCTTTGCAGATTCTTTGCAGATGCACTGCTACGATGGACTTGGCTATTCTGCAATCATTGATACTGATGGAAATTATGTTATCAGCACGGCTTCCAGCTTAAATAACGGACAGCACCCGCAGCCTTTCAGGGAGTTATTTCAGGGAACGAACAGCGATTACGATTTTTATATCAAAAAAATCCAGAACAGAGAAACATTTTATTTAACTTACAGAGATGCCGAAAATGTAGAAAAGCTGGTGTTTTGCACGCCTGTTCCAGGCATAGGCTGGTATTTCTGCGTAATTGTGCCGACATCTATCATACACTCGCAGCTCATGAACTTTCTGCTGCTGACGCTCTCTTTCCTAATCGCGCTGGTATGCATTATATTGATACTGATTTTCGTAACCTGGCGCATGTGGAGCATCTCATACAGCGCGCAGGCGCAGGCAAGTGCAAAAGTAGAATTTTTGTCCAATATGAGCCATGAGATACGGACGCCGCTCAACGGCATTATCGGATTAAACCATTTGATGCGGCAGAATGCCGATGATCACGAAAAGCTGATGTCATATCTGTCAAAATCAGACGTGACTGCCAAATACCTGCTGGTTTTGATCAATGACATACTTGATATATCCAAACTCAGCGAAAAGCGGATCGTTCTTGAAAATGCGCCTTTTTCACTGTTCCAGATGATAGAATCGCTGGAATTGCTGTTTCATGACCGTACAGCAGGCAAAAAACAGCATTTTCATATAGAGCAGCAGCTCATCAATACAGATGTCATCGGCGATGAAGTCCGTTTAAAGCAGGTTTTGATAAATATTATCGGAAATGCGGTAAAATTCACGCCGGAAGGCGGCACGATAAATTTCCGCATTTATCAGAAACCTGTGCAAGATGATCATGTGCTGACCGTTTTTGAGGTTGAAGATACCGGGTGCGGCATGAGTGAAGAATTTCAACAGCACGTATTTGACGCATTTTCCCAGGAGGATTCTGCACAGCATCTTGGCGGCACGCACGGCGCCGGCATCGGAATGTCCATAAGCTTCCTTATCATACAGCAGATGGACGGCACTATTTCCGTATCAAGCGAGCAGGGCAGGGGAAGCTGTTTTACTGTGGAATTGTCACTTCCTG
>CANRBP010000140.1 GCA_947628875.1 uncultured Lachnospira sp. | reverse complement strand
GGGCAGATGCAGGAGCCGTATGAACCGCTGCTTCTGGAAACGCACGAGGAGGAAGAACTGTGGCGGTATGTCAAGGCAGCTGACAAGCTGTCTGCGCTGATTAAATGCATAGAGGAAAAACAGATGGGAAACTGTGATTTCATGGAAGCGCAGAAAACGATAGAACAGGCGCTTGAGTCTATGGATATGCCGGAAGTCAGGTATTTTATCAGAGAATTTCTGCCTGCATACAAAATGACGCTTGATGAATCCGGAAGGGGGCGGCAGGCAGCAGGCGCAAGAACAGATTAAAACTGCTGATTAGGTATAAATATGGGAAAATCATTATATATTGCGGAAAAACCAAGCGTTGCGCAGGAATTTGCAAAGGCGCTGCATGAGAGCTTCCAGCGCGGGGACGGATTTTTGGAGTCAGGAAATTCAGTTGTAACCTGGTGCGTAGGACATCTGGTGACTATGAGTTATCCGGAAAAATATGATCCCGATCTGAAACGGTGGAGCTTCGACACGCTTCCGTTTCTGCCGAAGCAGTTTGCTTATGAAATCATTCCTGCCGTGGAAAAGCAGTTTAATACGGTCAAAAGGCTGCTTAACCGTGATGACGTGGAGACAATCTACGTCTGCACGGACTCAGGGCGCGAGGGGGAATATATATACAGGCTGACAAGGCAGATGGCAGGCGTAAAGAACAAACAGGAGCGCCGCGTATGGATAGATTCCCAGACGGAGGAAGAAATCCTGCGCGGCATACGTAACGCAAAAGACCTGTCGGCATATGATAATCTGGGAGCCGCAGCATACCTGAGGGCAAAGGAAGATTACCTGATGGGCATCAACTTTTCCAGGGTGCTGACGCTTAAATACGGCAGGAACATATCCGGTTATCTCGGCACGGATCGTACAGTTGTGTCAGTCGGAAGGGTCATGACGTGCGTGTTGGGAATGGTCGTGCGCAGGGAGCGTGAGATACGCGCTTTTGTCAAGACTTCATTTTTCAAAGTCTCTGCGCAGGCTGAATTTGGAGGCGCCAGTTTTGATGCCGAGTGGCGCGTGTGCGAGGAAAGCAGGTATTTTGGGACGCCGTTTCTTTATAAGGAAAATGGCTTTAAGGATCGTGAAAAGGCGGAGGAACTGGCAGGCAGCCTGTCTGAGCATCTTCCGGCGCAGGCCTCAGCAGAGCAGGCAGAGCGCAAGAAGGAAGTAAAAAATCCGCCGCTGTTGTATAATCTGGCGGAGCTGCAGAACACATGCTCAAAGCTTTTTAAGATAAGTCCGGATCAGACGCTTAATATCGTACAGGAGCTTTATGAAAAGAAAATGGTGACATATCCGAGGACTGATGCCAGAGTCCTGTCTTCGGCCGTGTGCAGGGAGATCCGCAGGAATCTTGCAGGATTGCAGCAGTATGAGCCGGCCGGAGAGTATGCCGCGCATATACTCGCACAGAAAAAGCATGAAGGATTGGAAAAAACGCGGTACTGTGATGATAAAAAAATTACTGATCATTACGCTATAATTCCGACTGGACAGGGACTTTCCGGACTGCCTGGACTTTCACAGACGGCGGCTCGCGTCTATGAGGTGATCGTGCGGAGATTCCTGAGCATTTTTTATCCCCCGGCGCGTTACATCAAAGTGTCGCTCGTATTAAGGTGCGGCAGCGAGACATTTACGGCCGGCATGAGGGCGCTTGAAGATGAAGGATATCTGGCAGTTGCGAAAACTTCTTTTTCCAGGAATAATAAAAGCGAGGAGGACGGCTGCAGCCAGGCGCTTATGAATGCATTGAAAAAGTGCAGGAAAGGTGATAAAGTTAATATAAACGGGTTCGAGATAAAAGAGGGGGAGACATCGCCGCCAAAGCGGTATAATTCCGGTTCGATGATACTGGCCATGGAGAATGCGGGGCAGTTTATCGAAGATGAAGAGCTTCGCGCGCAGATTAAGGGGAGCGGCATAGGAACAAGCGCTACACGTGCGGAGATTTTAAAAAAGCTGAACAATATCGGCTATATGGCAACCAATAAAAAAACGCAGGTCATCACGCCAACGCAGCTTGGCGAGATGGTTTATGAGGTCGTTCAGCATTCCATTTACCATCTGCTGAATCCTGAACTGACGGCGAGTTGGGAAAAAGGCCTGGCTTATGTCGCTCAGGGTGAGATTACGGAGGGCGAATATATGGAAAAGCTGGAAGGATTTGTGCGGCGAAGGACTGAGGCGGTGATGGCGCTGAACAATCAGGCTCAGCTGCGCGCATTGTTTCAGGAGACGGCAAATAATTATAAACAGGAGAAATAGTTTATGTGTGGAGTGGTTGGTTACGTAGGAGAAAGAGACTGCGCAAATGTTTTGGTGGAAGCGCTCGAAAAGCTTGAGTACCGCGGTTATGATTCAGCCGGTATCGCAGTTTTTGACAAGGGCAGCATTAAGGTGGAGAAATGCAAGGGGCGTCTTGCAAATTTAAAAGAAAAGATGCTGACGGAGGGTAAACCTGAAGGCAGCTGCGGCATCGGCCACACGCGCTGGGCCACGCACGGGGAGCCTTCGGACATTAATTCTCATCCGCATGGAAATAAGCGCGTGACGATAGTGCATAACGGCATTATTGAAAATTACAGGCAGCTCAAAGAATTTCTTACCGGGGAAGGCTATAATTTTGTCAGCGAAACAGACACTGAGACAGTCGCTAAGCTGCTTGATTATTATTATATGGACGATCCGCTTGATACTATAATAAAAGTATTGGCGGAGATAAAGGGTTCCTATGCATTGGGTATTATGTTCAGGGATTATCCGGATCGCATCTATGCGGTCAGGAAGGACAGCCCGCTGGTGGTAGGCGTTGGGGAAAATGAGAATTTTCTTGCGTCAGACGTTCCTGCCATAATCAAATATACAAGGGATTATTACCTGCTTGAGCAGAATGAGATCGCAGTCATAAAGAAAAACGGCGTGCAGATATATAACACGCACAAAGAAAAGCTGCACAAAAAAGTACATACGGCAGACTGGGATGTAGATGCGGCAGAAAAAGGCGGTTATGAGCATTTTATGCTCAAAGAGATACATGAGCAGCCGTCAGCCGTCAGGACAACAGTTACGCCTCGCATAGCCGATGATCTGCCTGATTTTACGGCAGAGGGTATCGAAGCGGGCAGGCTTTCATCGTATCGGAATATATTTATCGTCGCATGCGGCACGGCGATGCATGCCGGCATGGTAGGCAAATATGTTATTGAGAAGCTTGCCAGGATTCCGGTTATCGTGGATATTGCCTCAGAGTTCCGGTACAGGGATCCGCTGATTGATAATGATGATCTTATGATAGTCATCTCGCAGTCAGGTGAGACGGCAGACACAAAGGCTGCTCTTGAACTGGCGAAGGCCAGAGGCGCGGACACAATGGCTATCGTGAACGTAAAAGGCTCTTCAATCGCGCGCGCAGCAGACATGGTGATATATACTCATGCAGGGCCGGAGATATCCGTGGCATCGACAAAGGCATATATGGTTCAGGTATCAGTGATGTACCTGCTTGCGTTTGCCATTGCCAGGGAAAACGGAAGGATAACTGAGGAGGAATGCAGGCGGCTGACAGGGCAGCTGCAGGCGGCGCCGGAGATGCTGCAGGAAGCTATCGCGCTGCAGGAGCAGTGCCAGTACGTCTCCTCCAAGCTTGTCAATGCAGACAGCCTTCTGTACATCGGCAGAGGGCTAGATTATGCGTTGAGCATGGAAGGTTCTTTAAAACTTAAAGAGATATCATATATTCATTCAGAGTCCTATGCTGCCGGTGAACTCAAGCACGGCACTATTTCGCTGATAACCGAAAATATGCCGGTGATAGCTGTAGTGACTCAGAAGGAGCTGGCCGAAAAATCCATCAGCAATATTAAAGAAGCCAAGGCGCGCGGAGCAATGGTCATAATTGTGTGCGAGCAGTCAATCGAAGTGGAAGATGATGTGGCTGACCATATTATCCGCCTGCCGGAAGCAGAACCGCTGCTTATGCCGCTTGCGGCTGCTGTGCCGCTGCAGCTGATCGCCTACTATA
>CANRBP010000139.1 GCA_947628875.1 uncultured Lachnospira sp. | reverse complement strand
AGCCTCTCGACTCCACATAATGGGTATACATTCTGAAAAGCTCCGCCGCAAAGAGTGCCGCCTCATCGCCTCCGGCACCTGCACGGATCTCCACAACAATGTCCTTATCATCACTTGGATCCTTTGGCAAAAGCAGGATTTTAAGCTCATTTTCCAGCTCCTCAAGCCGCTTTTTGGCGCCGCTCAGCTCTTCTTTGGCAAGCTCTTTCAAATCCTCGTCACTTTCCTCATTGAGCAGCTGCAGGCTTTCCTCAATATTTTTCCTGCACCCTTTGTATTCTGTAAATGCCGTGACGATCGGCAGAATATTGTTCTGCTCTTTCATTAGTTTACGGAAACGGTTCTGGTCATTGACAACCTCCGGGTTGCTCAGCTCCGCAGTAATGTCCTCGTACCTGTTAATAATATCTTCCAGCTTGTCAAACATTTCCATATTCTGTTTTCCTTTCCCTGTTACTTATAAGAGGCGCCCGAACACCACACGGTTCAGTCCTGCCAGATCCCTGGCAACAGTCAATTTTGTAAAATTATGCGCAGACATGATCCCGCACACAGCCTCCGCCTGGCTGCAGCCGATCTCAAACATAAGCCATCCGCCTTTTTTCAGGAAACGCACGGACTGTTCAGTGATCGCGCGGTAAAAATGCAGTCCGTCCGGGCCGCCGTCCAGAGCGGCCAGCGGATCATGCAGGCGCACCTCAGGCTGCAGTCCGGCTATTGCAGATGACTCGATATAAGGCGGATTTGAAACGATCACGTCAAACAGCTCTTTCTCTTTCTTTTCCGCCTGCATACGGCCTTCAAGTCCTTCAAATAAATCCCCCTGCATAAATTCAACATTCTCCGCTCCCAGCCGCACGCTGTTTTTGGCCGCTGTTTCCAGCGCCTCAGCGGAAATGTCCACGCCAACGCCGCGGCTTAACCGCCTTTTACAGGCAATGCTGAGCAGTATACAGCCGGAACCCGTACACATGTCCAAGACGCTGCTGCCGTCATTTATTTTGGCAAGAGCCTGCTCCACCAGCACCTCTGTATCCTGGCGCGGTATAAGCACATTTCTGTTTACCTCGAACTTGAAGCCGAAAAACCAGGCTTCCCCCAAAATGTGCTGCAGAGGCTCGCGCGATGCGCGCCGCCTGATATAGCCGCAAAATTCTGCATATTCTTCCTCTGAAAGCGTCTTATCCGGATACGCATAGTAAGAAGCCCTGTCCATGCCGGTTATCTTCGAGAGCATCATAAAACTGTCATATTCCGCATTTTCCACGCCAGCCTCTTGCAGCCGGCTGGCGCCCTGCCGCACGGCCTGCCGCACCGTTATCATCTCCGCCGCCCCCATCAGTCAGTTTTTATCTGTCTTGCGCTGCTTAAACAGCGGAACATCATCAGCATATGTTTCTGTTTCATCGATTTCTTCCACAAATTCAATGCCATCACCGAGAGCATCATCTTTACCGGCATCATCTGAGACTGCCGAAGCTGCGGCATCTTCCAGGCTGGCCGCCTGTTCGGCTGTTTTCTGCTGTACTCCCTGCACGGCTGCCTCCTCTCCGCCATGCCCAAGAATGTCTTCACCGCTTTTGAACGCATTATCATATATATCGCCGCCCTCTATTATCTCAAAGCCTTCCGGCAAGCTGTTTTCCTGGTTTTGCCCGCTGTCATCAGCGTAGTCCTGTTCCACGCTGTCTGAGGCGTCATTTTCTTCATAATCCGAATTGAAAGTTTCCCGGCTGTACATGTTATATTCTTCCTGCTGCACTTCTCCGGCCTGCTCCTCAATTTTCTCAAGCTCCTCCGGGTTCAGCGAGCGGCTTTCCTCGGCCTCGTTTATAGTCAGATTTGAATTTGCAAGCGCTGTCTCGGCCGCTTCTATCTCCGCCCTGATATTACCCGACTCCGCATGGTATTCCTTCAAAAATTCCTGCCAGTCAAAAACAGCTTCCACGGCTGCAATTGCTACCTCTATCATATCCATGTCGGGTTCTCTGGTCGTCAGCTTCTGCATCCACATGCCAGGCTTGCTCAATGCGCATACAACAATATTGTCGCTTTTTCCGGCCCACCGTATAATCTCATAGGACACCCCGGCTATCACGGGTATAAGCAGAACGCGCAGAACAACCTGCAGCAGCGTATTCTCTACGCGGATAAAAATGAAAAATATCACGCTGACAAACATGACAAAAAACAGGAAGCTGGTTCCGCAGCGTTTGTGCAGCCTTGAGCTGTTTTTAACATTTTCCGGCGTCAGGCGCGCGCCATGCTCGATGCAGTTGATGCATTTATGCTCCGCACCGTGATACATAAATGTCCTTTTGATATCTTTCATCTGCGATATTCCAAGGATATATAAAATAAAAATCACTACGCGCACAATTCCCTCAATAAAATTGAGCAGGAATTTTGAGACAATATACCGTGACAGCAGCCTTGACACAAAATATGGCAGCAGCATGAACAGTCCGACTGCAAGAAGCACGGATACAACAACTGTGCCTGCCATTAGGACTGATTCCAGCTTATCTTTGAAAACCGCCTTGCCTATTTCATCTATTTTTGTCTTTTTCTGTTCAGCCGGATCATCATAAAATGACGCTGAGTAACTGATTGTGGAAATGCCCGTTACAAGCGAATCCGCAAAATTAAAAACCCCCCGGATGATCGGATAATTCAGCCAGCGGTACTTTTCCGTCAGCATCCTGCTTTCCTTTACAACGGTCTCAATGTTATTGTCCGGTTTCCTGACCGCGATCGCATACTTTTCTTTGTTGCGCATCATAATGCCCTCAAGAACCGCCTGACCGCCAATACCTGATGGTTTCATAATCTATTTTCTCCTGCTTTATGGCAAAAAAGGTTGAGGAACCAAATGCCTCAACCTAAAATGCAAATGTAAATTAATTGTTTTGTACGTTGTACTTTTTGTTAAACTTATCAATGCGGCCGCGGGTTGATGTAGCCTTCTGCTGTCCCGTGTAAAACGGATGGCACTTTGAACAAATCTCCACATGAATTTCCTGCTTTGTTGAACCTGTCACAAACTCGTTACCGCAGTTGCAAACAACCTTCGCCTGATAGTACTCTGGATGGATTCCTTCTTTCATGATTTTCACCTCTCTAAATTAATTCTATCCCTGCCCTTGTAAGACTAAACTCACAAAGTAATCTTGATAATCTTTGATAAGCAGCTTACATAGCATACCACAAACAGCATATATATGCAAGGATTTTTTACTCTTGATTTAAACTCAAGTTTTTTATTCTTAAATTAATTTTATACGTACTGATTTTTAATGACTGTCTGAACAAATTCTTTATTGTTCCGGGTCTTTACAAACAGGTCTAATATCCGCTCGGCAGCCTCATCAGTCTTAAGGCCGTTGAGCGCCTTGCGCATTATGCTGACTGCGGCACGCTCTTCCTGATTTAAAAGCAGATCTTCACGCCGGGTTCCGGATCTGGCAATATCGATTGCCGGAAATACACGCTTTTCTGACAGCTTCCTGTCAAGCACAAGCTCCATATTTCCTGTTCCCTTAAATTCCTCAAAGACTACATCATCCATCTTGCTGCCGGTCTCCACCAGGGCTGTCGCAAGGATCGTCAAACTTCCGCCCTCGCGCATATTTCTGGCAGCGCCGAAGAAACGCTTCGGCATATGCAGCGCCGCCGGATCCAGGCCGCCTGACAATGTGCGTCCGCTTGCCTGCACGGTCAGGTTATAAGCTCTTGCCAGCCTCGTTATGCTGTCAAGCAGTATTATTACGTCCTGTTTCTGCTCAACAAGGCGCTTAGCGCGCTCAATAACCATCTCTGACACTCTTTTATGCCTCTCCGGAAGTTCGTCAAACGTTGAATAGATCACTTCAACATTTTCTCCAGTAATGGATTCCTTGATATCCGTAACTTCCTCCGGACGCTCATCGATCAGCAGTATGATCAGGTGCATCTCCGGATTGTTTTTTGTTATTGCGGTCGCTATCTGTTTAAGCAATGTAGTCTTGCCGGATTTAGGCTGTGACACGATCATGCCGCGCTGTCCCTTGCCGATCGGAGAAATCAGGTCAACCATGCGCATGGCGATCGTATTTATGTTTTGTTCCAAATGTATCCGCTCATTTGGGAATATTGGCGTCAGG
>CANRBP010000138.1 GCA_947628875.1 uncultured Lachnospira sp. | reverse complement strand
TCCTCGCTGCGGCTGCCTCCGTCAGCGCCGCGGCCTTCCTTGTATTTCCAATGCGCCGCAATACCGTACTCAGCCGTTCTGTGCATTTCATACGTCCTTATCTGTATCTCAAACGGCTGCCCGTTAGATGCGATAAGCGTTGTGTGCAATGACTGATACATATTCGGCTTCGGCATGGCAATATAATCCTTAACACGCCCCGGTATAGGCTTATATATCTCATGTATAACGCCAAGCGCCGCATAACAATCCTTTACAGTATCCACTTTGATACGGACAGCAAAAATATCATAAATCTGGTCAAGAGTCTTGTTCTGGTTCACCATTTTCCTGTAAATAGAGAAGAAATGCTTTACGCGCCCATCAATCTCCGCCTCTATACCGGCATTGCTGATATGCATCCCTACCTCCTGGATAATGCTTTTGATAAAAGCCTCACGCCCCGGACGGTTCATATTGACCTGCTGTACCAGATCTTCATAGACGTCCGGCATGAGGTATTTCATAGCCAGGTCATCCAGTTCCACTTTAATTTTTGAGATTCCAAGCCTGTGTGCGATAGGCGCATAAATCTCAACAGTCTCCCTGGACTTCTCCATCTGCTTTGCCTCAGTCTGGTACTGCATCGTCCGCATGTTATGCAGCCGGTCAGCCAGCTTGATCATTATGACGCGGATATCCTTCGCCATTGCCAAAAACATCTTCCGCAGGTTCTCCGCCTGCACTTCAATCTTGTCATACTGGTAATTGAGCTGCGTCAGCTTGGTAACGCCGTCCACCAGCAGGGCAACCTCCGCGCCAAACTCGCGCGTAACATCTTCGCTGGTCATGGCAGTATCCTCCACGACATCATGCAGCAGGCCGGCAATAATTGTTTCCTTGTCAAGCTCCAGCTCCGCCAGGATAATCGCAACGCACAGCGGATGAATGATATACGGTTCGCCTGATTTGCGCATCTGTCCTTTATGAGCTTCACACGCAACCTTATATGCCTTTTCAATACTTGACAGATCTGTTGACGGATGATACTTCTTAATCTCCGCAATAAGATCGTCATACAGCACATCCGGACTTGTAAAATCAGCCGGCGTATCTACTGCCCGGTCAACCTGATCCGTTTTTTTATTCGTATTCTTATCAAGAACTATTTTCTCCGGCATACGTACCTCCGTACCAAATGTATAAAACTTAAAAGTAACTATAATTATACGTTGTCTTTCCCAAAATTACAAGCATTGCTGCACTTGAGTTTCCGCATTTACATAAACTGTGATTTGTACATATTGTAATAAACCCCTTTGGCTTTCAGCAGTTCCTCATGTTTTCCCTGTTCTACGATATTTCCGTCCTTTACGACTAATATCTCGTCAGCATTGCGTATGGTAGACAGCCTGTGCGCGATCACAAAGCATGTCTTGTTCTGCATAAGCCTGACCATGGCGCCCTGAATATCTGCTTCTGTCATAATATCAACATTTGATGTCGCTTCGTCCAATATCAGCATACTGGCATCAAGCAGCATTGCTCTGGCGATCGTCAGCAGCTGTTTCTGCCCTTTGGAAATGTTCGTGCCTTCCTCCGTAAGCACTGTGTCATAGCCGTTTGGCAGGCTGCATATATAATTGTGTATCTTGGCAGCCTTGGCTGCCGCCACTACCTCGTCCATTGTGGCATTTTCCTTGCCGTATGCAATATTTTCAAAAACAGTGCCGTTAAACAGCCATGTATCCTGAAGCACCATCGCAAACGACTTACGCAGGCTGTACATCGTGTAACCTTTGTAATCCTGCCCGTCCACAAGAATCTTTCCGGAATTTATGTCATAAAAACGCATAAGCAGGTTAATGATGGTTGTTTTTCCCGCCCCCGTCTCCCCGACAATGGCAACCAGCTTCCCCGGCTTTGCATTAAGATCAAGATTTTTAAGCACTGTTTTTCCAGGTATATAGCCAAAATTAACTTTTTCAAAAACCACGCTCCCCTGCACGTCTGAAAGAGGCACGGCATCCTGGCGGTCTGCCGGCTCGGGAGTCTCATCGATCAGACGGAATACTCTTTCCGCAGCTGCAAGCGCTGACTGAAATTCGTTAAAAACATTGGCGGCCTCATTGATTGGCCCCGAAAATTTTCTTGAATACAGCACAAAAGATGAAATATTTCCAAGCGAGATCTGGTTCTTTATGTATAAGATTGCCCCAAATACAGTAATTAATGCCAGAGACAGGTTGTTAATAAAATTAACGCACGGGCCTGTCATGCTGCCGAAATAATCTGCGTTATAGTAACATGTAACTGCATCCTCATTTTTCTCAGCATATTTTTCAATCGTGCCTGCTTCCTGGTTATATGCGACCAGAGTCTTATGCCCCGCAACCATCTCCTCAACAAACCCGTTCATTCTGCCAAGCGATGCAGAGCGTTCGCGGAAAAGCGGCCGCGTCTTTCCCGTGATAAACTTTGTTATAAAAAATGACATCGGTATGGTAAAAACAAATACCAAAATCAATTTAGGCGAGATGGAAAGCATCATGGCAAATGAACCTGCTACTGTTATCACGCTGGTCAATATCTGCACAAGATCTGTTGACAGCGATGTGTTGACTGTATCTATGTCATATGACATCCTGCTTAATATCTCGCCTGTCTGGTGCGTGTCAAAATAAGCTACAGGCAGGCGCATCAGGCTGTCGTAAACATCTTTCCGCATCTGATGCACTGTTTTTTGCGTGATATGGATCATAAGCACTGATAAGGCATAGGACAATGCTGATGACGCCGCATAGAAAACGGCCATCCAGGCACAGTAATAGATTACTTTGTCAAACATAACGCCGTCTTTCCTGCCAATATAGTCGATTGCAATGCCGGACAGCTTCGGCCCGATCAGAGAGAAAATATTGCCGGATACGGACATCAGCAGCGCCAGAAGAAGCAGCCATCTGCTTCGCATCAGGTATTTTCCAAGCCTCAGAATGGTGCCTTTTTTATTAATGCTCCGGCTGTTTTTATAAATTTCTTCCGCACTTGTTCCTTTTGCGATCTTTGGTCCCATGCGGAACATATCCGCTCCTGTCTTAGGCATTCTTAACCTCCCTACTGCAGCTGCAGTTCGCTGATTTTCCTGTAAATACTGCAATTCTCCATAAGTTCTTCATGGCTGCCGTTTCCGGCAATCCGCCCCTCGTCAAGAACCAGTATCCTGTCACAGTTCATCACAGAGCTTACGCGCTGTGCCACTATTATAGCTGTACTGCCTGCACAGTACCGTGCAATTTCTTTCCTTAACAGAGAATCTGTTTTGTAATCCAGTGCGCTTGATGAATCATCAAGTATCAGTATATCAGGCCTGGCAGCAACTGCGCGTGCGATAAGAAGACGCTGTTTCTGCCCTCCGCTCAGGTTGTTTCCGCGGATAGCCAGATCTGATTCATATCCGTCAGGCATAGAAAGTATGTGCGGCTGTATCTGCGCGCACTCTGCGGCGTCCTCCATCTGTTTGTCCGAAATCGCACGCCCAAGCCTTATATTTTCACTGACTGTATCCTCAAATAAGATGTCATTTTGGAAAACAGTGCCAAACCTCGCATGAAGCCTGCCCGGGTCAAATGTCCTTATATCTCTGCCATCAAGATAAATGTGCCCCCGCCCGGCATCATAAAAGCGCATAAGCAGGCTGATCAGCGTACTTTTTCCTGAACCTGTCGCGCCAATAATGCCAAGGCTTTCTCCTCGCTGTACCGAAAATGAAATATCTGAAAGATTATCCGCACAGCCATTATATGAAAATGACACATGGTCAAATACAATAAACCCGTCCTGACAGGCATTCGCGCCGTCCGTTTCCAGTGGCTGCTCCATTTTTTCCAGCTCCTGCCCGGCGTTTAATACGTCCTGCACCCTGGCCGCTGAGGCTCCGGCTTTTGAAAACATGACAAACAGCCTTGTGATTGAGAGCATTGCATTTAAAATAATAGTAAAATAGGTCAAAAAAGCAATAATGGTTCCTGGCGCCGTCAGGCCTGCGTCAACACGTATCGCGCCAACAAAGATAATCGCGACCCAGCCCATATTTAAAAGGAAATTCATAACAGGATTTGTGAGCGCCATCATTGTAGCGGCCTTTTTCTCCTTCTCCACTACATCAGTATTTGCCTCCTCAAAGCGGCTGCGCTCA
>CANRBP010000137.1 GCA_947628875.1 uncultured Lachnospira sp. | reverse complement strand
CCGCAGAACAGGAGCAGGAGTATGATCCAGATGCAGCTGTCTCCGCCGCATCCGCATCCGTTGCCGTTGTTGCTTAAGAAGCTGCCGTTATTGTTGCCGCACAGGAGCAGAAGGATAATGATCCAGAAGCAGGAAGAGCAGCCTCCGTTGCCGTTGTTGTAGTCATTGCATCCGCAGTTTGTTGCTGCTAAATCACTCATGTTTGTTGCCTCCAAAGAATAATTACAATAAAATATTATGAAAATATGCTTGTATGTGTTACTGAGAATTGCGGTTTTTAAAATAAAATATTTTGATGGCGCAAGGACATCATGCAAACACGGCGCCAAAGAATGGTTGCAATTTTAGAGCCTTTGTTATATCATCTAATCTAATGAAGTGTACCAAAGACATAAGAGGGAGGTATGTGTGGAAACATTGTCAAAAAAAGTATCGGTGATAATTCCATCGCTCGATCCGGACGAAAAACTGGCTGCGGTGGTGGATTCGCTGGTAAACGCTGGATTTGAAGATATAATCCTGGTAAATGACGGGAGCAGTCCCCAGCATATGCAGCCGTTTGAATCTTTATCGGCATATCCGCAGTGCACGGTTTTAAATCATGCAGTCAACAGAGGGAAAGGACGCGCTTTAAAAACTGCATTTGAATATATACTGGATAACAGGCCGGAGGCCGCCGGTGTCGTCACGGTTGATGGCGACAACCAGCATAAAGCCGCAGATATATTCCGCATCTGTGAGCGTATGCTCCAGGCGGAGGACAAGGTAATACTGGGCGTCCGTAACTTTAAAGGGAAAGATGTGCCGTTCAAGAGCCGTTTCGGCAATAATATGACAAGCTTTGTGTTCAGGTTTGCGTGCGGGCTTAACATTTCAGATACCCAGACGGGCCTGAGGGCAATCCCGAGGGAATACCTGAAGCTGTTTTGCAACGTTGAGGGAGAGCGCTTTGAGTATGAAACAAACATGCTGCTTGAATTGAAGCAGAGCCGCATCGGCTTTGAAGAAGTGCCGATCGAGACGGTATATATAGAAGAAAATGCATCAACGCATTTTAACCCGATTGTAGATTCAATAAAAATATATGGAGTTATACTGAAATTTTTATTCAGTTCATTTGCAGCGGCATGCATTGACTTGATCATGTTTGCGGCGATAAATATTATTTTGGGAAAAATGGCCGATTCAGTCCGCATTTTTGTGGCAACGGCGGGCGCGCGCGCCATATCTTCACTGTTTAACTATACATTTAACCGTAAAGCTGTATTCCGCTCAAAAAATAGCGTAAAAAGCTCAATGGCAAAGTATTACGTCCTGTGCGTCATTCAGATGTGCGTCTCCTATGGCCTGGTCTATCTGGTTTCATGGGCGCTGTCGCTTGGGCATGGAGGAACGGTAGCAGCGAAAGCAGTTATAGATGCGCTGCTGTTTTTGGCCAGCTTTCAGATACAGCAGTGATGGGTATTCAAAAAATAATGTTTTTAAGGAGAAAATATATGACAACTTCAAATGAAAAAAGAAAGCTCAGCAGCCGGGTATTGGTGTGGCTCGGACGCGTGGGCGCTACGCTCGGCGTAACGGTTGCGATGTTATGCATCTTTCTTTACGGCGTGATGGCCATCTTGGTTTACGGGCCGTCTAAAACGGCAAAAACCCAGTTTGTGCTGTCAGTACAGGAAACGAGCGCAATCGGATTCCTCGCCAACTGGTTCTGCTCAGATGAGGAAATCGCAAGGATTAAAGAAGAAAACTCCATTAAGGATACTGACGAGGTGACAGATGCGGAGCTTGTGCAAATCGATGCGGAAAGCGTGGAAGACGAGGAAGTGCCTGACATACAGGTGATTGACGTCAAAGGTGCGACATACCGCGGCAAACTTATGATAGTAAAGGATCCGGCAAGGCTGTTTGTGGGAACGATTGATGGATTCAGGCAGGGGCAGGGACTTGTGGTTTCTGCTATAGCGCAGCGCTACAATGCGGTCGCAGGCATTAACGGCGGCGAATTTGTTGATGGGGAAACGACCTGGACAGGCATGCCGATCGGGCTGGTCATGGTAAATGGCAAGGTTGTCAATGGCGATATGTCAACGGTCTGCCATGTAACCGGCATCACCTATGACAATAAGCTTGTGCTTGGCAATATGAACGGCACGCAGGCCGTAGAAAAAAATATACGTGACTGCGTGAGCATTGCAAGCTCGATAGGGCCGTATCTGATAATAAACGGCGAAGCGCAGGATGTGTCAGGCATCAGCGGCGGCTTGAATCCGAGAACCGCAATCGGCCAGACGGCAAACGGCTCAATTCTTTTGCTTGTTGTGGACGGCAGGCAGGTCAACAGTATGGGTGCTTCATTTTCTGACTTGCAGGACATTATGCTGAAATACGGAGCTGTAAATGCATCTACGATGGATGGCGGCACTTCAACGCAAATGTACTATGATGGAGAAGTAATCAATACGCCTTATTCGCCGACAGGCCCAAGGTCATGTCCGACGGCATTTCTGATACAATAGGCATAAGACGGCATGGTGCCGGGAACGGAGTTTGAAAATGGCAGATAACTATAAAACAACGGCGCAGGAAAGCGCAAACGGAGCAAAAAAAAACAGGAGCAGAAAAAAGAAGCGCGGAAAGAAGCGTTTTAAGGCATTCAGCAAGTTCCTGCTGGCCTATGCAGGAATACTGGCCGCGCTTATTGTAATTGTCTGGATAATGCTTGTCGGATTTATGAGAGATTATGAGGAAGGCAGGCCGAATGTTGCAATGGACAAAATCATCAGCCAGTTTGAACCTGATAATATTGAGAAACTGCTTGATGAAAACGGCATCTCATTAAATGAATTTGAGAATAACGCTGTTATTGCTGCATATCTTAAAGAAAAGCTTGGCGGTTCGGAAATATCTTATAAAAAGAAAGCAGGCGAATTTTCCGAGGAGACGCCGGTTTATATAGTGTATGCCGGGGATGCGGCCATTGCAAAGGTATCGCTGGCGGAAAACGGAAAGAACGCTCATAAATTTAAAAAATGGAAGCTTGGGACTGTTTCTTTTGACGGCTGCATGGACAATGAACAGAAAAAAGAAATGGTATTTACGGTTCCTTCCGGCAGTACCATTCAGCTTAACGGCGTTGAAGTCGGTGAGTCCTATATAACAGAAGAAGCTGTCCAATTTGAGCCGTGCATGCATGTCGGTGACTATGTGGATACGCCTGTAAAGACGGTTTATACAGTGTCAGGCCTTATAATGGAGCCTGATGTCAAAGTCATATATAATGGTGAAGAGCTTGCGGCCGAAGAACAGGACGGCAGCTATACGGCCGAGTATCCGTCTGACGAGGAGCTGCTTGCACAGCAGCAGGATCACATCATGTCAATCGCGGAGGATTACGGCAGATACATCATAAACCGGGGAAGCCTGTCGAAGCTCAATGCGAATATGATCGGCAACGCCAGGGAGTATGTTAGCGATATCCCGGCGATATGGGCATTCCTGTGGGGCATGACATACACATATGAATTTCAGAATGAAAGCATATCAAATTTCAGAAAATATTCTGACGATTGTTTCTCATGCGATATTTATTATGACTTGTACGTCAAGTGGAATAACGGAAGCAAAACGTATAATACATCTTTGACTTACACATTTGTTAAGGTCGATGGGAAATGGTACGTGGCGGATATGATAATCAACTGATGTCTTGCATAGTGTTTGCAGGGGTATAGGTATGTCGGAAGAAAAAAAACACAATTTTTTAGTACATGGCGGAATCCTTGCCATAGCTGGGATACTTGTCAGGATAATCGGCATGTTTTACCGCATTCCGCTGATAAACATAATCGGAAGCGAGGGAAATGGCATCTATGGCGTTGCATATAATATCTATAACATCATGCTGGTGCTGTCTTCCTACGGACTGCCGATGGCAGTCTCCAAGCTGGTTTCGGCGCGATTTGTGCAGAAACAGTACAAAAATGCGGTAAAAGTATTTAAATGTTCGCTGGCTGTTTCTGCATGCACGGGGTCTGCCGCTGCGCTCCTGCTGTTTTTCGGAGCGGATTTTATTGAACATACGATGTATAAAGGCGTTTCAGGACTTGCGGTTCCGCTGCGCGTCCTGGCGCCGACCATATTCATTGTCGCCGTCATGGGCGTGCTTAGAGGGTTTTACC
>CANRBP010000136.1 GCA_947628875.1 uncultured Lachnospira sp. | reverse complement strand
ACGCCTGGGCGCTGCCGCAGGGCAAGCGCTGCCGGGACATACAGGACTTCATCAACCTGCGCTTTTTCAGCCTGTGTCATGCGCCGCCGTGTGTAGGTGGACAATGATTCCAGATAGCGCCTTGAACCTTCGGCATACAAAACGCCCAGCGCAAGGGACGACTTGCCGGAGCCGGAAACTCCTGCAATCCCGACAATCTTATTGAGCGGGATATCTGCGTTTATATTTTTCAGATTGTGAACTTTTGCCCCGCGCACTTTGATGTGTGAGGGCACGTTTTTATTTTCCATAATCTCTCCATTAAATCCATTAAAATTAAATAAAGCTGATAAATTAAAAAAAGTATATCATTCTGAAAAGCATCGCGCAATATTTGGAAGTTTGGAGAGTTAGCTATAAATTTTGCTTATGACAGGTTAAAAATATTAGTGATTAGACAGGCGGCAGATAGTATGCTAGGATAATCACATACAAAACCTATCAAATAAATATGCATTAAAAAGGAGATTAATGATATGGGTAAAATTTATAAAAGCATTACGGAACTTGTAGGGCACACGCCGCTGGTAGAACTGACAAATTATGAAAAAAAGCATGAATTGAAAGCAACGCTTTTGGGAAAACTCGAGTATTTCAATCCATCGGGAAGCATTAAGGACAGGGCGGCGCTCAACATGCTGGAGGAGGCCGAAAAGAGCGGAGGTTTAAAGCCGGGTCAGACTATTGTTGATAATACGAGCGGCAATACAGGTATTGCTCTTGCGGCATTCGGCCATGCGAAAGGCCATGAATTTGTTACTTTTCTGGAACCTGGCGTTTCTAAGGAAAGGGAAGATATTTTTAAGGCCTATGGCGTAGATCAGTATTGGTTTTCTGACATAAGCGGCAGAGTAAAGGAAATGCTTGAAAATGGCGCGCTTGATATTTCGGCGCTGGAGGAGGACGTACAAAAATATGCTGACGAGCATGGATATTTTTATACGGATCAGTGCAGCAACGTAAATAATGCGGAAGCTCACTATAAAACAACAGGGCCGGAAATATGGGAAGATACTGACGGTAAAGTGGATATTGTGGTAATGATGGGAGGAACCGGCGGAACAATATCCGGCCTGAGCAAATATTTTAAGGAAAAAGATGAAAATATAAAAATCATCGGCGTACAGCCAGGCGTTAAATCAAGGCTGGACGCAAATAACGAGACGGGCAACACGATTGACGGCGTATTTCCTTTGGAAATAAATGGAAATATTATTATTCCGCTTATCAACCGGTATAATGCAAAAATTGATGAAATTATTGATGTTGCAGCCGAAGACGCATATGAAGCTGCACGGGAGCTGGTAAAGACGGACGGCATTTTCCTTGGACAGTCTGCTGCCGCTGCGCTGTGGGCGGCTGAGAAGATAGCAGAACGGCCGGAAAATGAAGGCAAAAATATTGTGATAATTATGGCAGATGACGGTACGAAATATCTTTCAACCAATACATATAAGTAGAAGGAGGCGGCTATAATGGCATATTGGAAAATAAATGTATTTCAGCAAACTGATACAGAAGAATATCTGAGAGCGGCAATCGAGACTGCCGAATGGATAAAAAAACAAGAAATTACAGATGAAAAAGGAAAACGATGGAAAATAAGCGGCACGGAGGGGAAAGTTCCTGATAAGGCGGAAAGTTCGTTTTTGACAGACCGCAGCCTTTATTCAGGAGCCGCAGGAATCGGATTTTTCTTTATACAGCTTTATGAGGCGACAAAGGAGGAAAAATATCTGGAGGAAGCAAAGGGAGCCGCCGGATACCTGATTAATACATATCAGTCATCGCTTGGGGAAAATCCGGGCATTCACTCAGGAATCGCAGGCGAAGGCTTGTTTTTGGAAGCTCTTTATGCCAAGACGGGTGATGAGGCGTACCGGAAGCAGGTTATCCGCATCGCTGACGACAGCTATAAAGCTGCATTAAGGGAAAATGACGGAATACACTGGAACGGATATTTTGATTATATGGGTGACGGCGGAGTGATCGCGTACTGGCTTTATGTGGCAGAACTTACCGGAGAGAAAAAATATGCCGGCTATGCAAAGGAAGCTTTGGATTCTATTTTAAAACTGAAGGTGCGCAATGATGACGGTTCTGTTTATTTTAAATTATTTGATCCGCATGATTATTTTAATACCGTGCCTGAAGGCGGAGTAGTGCCTAATTTTGCGCATGGAACGGCCGGCATTGTTTACCTGCTGGCAAAGTATTATGAGCAGACAAAGGATAAAGCGTATTTAGATGAAGCCGTAAAAGGCGTTGGATTTTTAAAACAAATCGCCGTTGATGATGGGGATGCGTCCATCGTTCCGTACATTTACCTTGAAAAGGAAAAAAGACCGTATGATGTATTTTATCTTGGTTACTGCCATGGGCCTGTTGGTGACGGGATCACGTTCAAAGAATTGTACAAAGCGACAGGCGATGTGCAATACCTGAATTATTATGAGAGGCTTACAAATGCGCTGATTAAGGCAGGAGTTCCTGACAAGCGCTCAGCCGGATATTGGAATGACTGCATCTGCTGCGGTTCATCAGGCGTGCTGCTGCATTTTATTTATGGAAGCGAAATTGCGCCTGATAAGGAAAAATACCTGGCGTATGCAAAGCGCACGGCAGCAAAGCTGGTAAATGATGCTTACAGTGATGAGGACGGCCGCCGCTGGTATAACGCCTGGACAAGGATAAAACCATGGGATACAGACTCGCATATCGGCCTGTTTGTAGGCGCGGCAGGAAGCGCGAGCGCACTGCTTTCCTTATACGGGGAGTTAAAGGGGATTGAGATATCGCCGCTGTTTGAGTACAAATAAGATATGCATTGATTCGGGCGATTCTGTCAGTAGCTTTGTGTTACAGAAGGCTGATAAACACATTTAAGTAAGTAATCCTTGACACAAACTGGAATAATAGATAAAATAATATTAAATAATTGTCAGGGAAACGAGGGGGAAATTGCGTTCAATGTTCAATGAGGAAGTTTATTTGATGAACAGATTTTCCTCATTGAGGAAAGGAGGAATTTATGATGAGAATTGATAATATAGCATCAGGATTCAGTTTTTTGGACAAAAAGATGCCTGCGGATTCGGCAGATTTAAAAGCAAAGAGTATCAAGATCAAGATTAATGATACGCAGAAGCAGATGCGTGAACTGTCATCTAAAGATGAGCTTACTGCCGATGAGAAGGCTGCAGAGCGTAAAAAGTTCCAAAAAGAACTCCTTGGGCTTAATGCCAGGCTAAAGCAGTATCAGGAAGATATGCAGCGTTCGCAGAAAATGAAATTGCTTACAGAGGAACAGAAAGATAAGCAGGCAGACGGAAGTAAATATTCACAGGATGCTGCTGGGGATGAAACAGAAATAGCGGTTGAATCAGACGGAAAGAGTATGACGGCTGCGCAGGATTCAGCCATTTTAAAAAGCAGCGGTGATTCTGCAATCTTAACAAATCGAACAGGCGATGCGGAAAAGCCAAAGGAGACTGATGAGTCGGACGCTGTTGAAAAATCTAAGGCTGCGGATAAGAGGAACGAGGCCGGTTTATCCGGAAAGAATGCGCAAAATCTTTTTTCTGCCGACAACAGCGTGCGTCAGGCCGGTCAGGTAGGAAGAGTTATTCTCAGAACAAGAGATGGAATTGTTATCCTGAAAGGGGAAATTGAGCAAGATGAGCGATACGGCTCCGACACAAAGAGAAAACGCGAGGAACTTGAAAAAAAGAACAAGACCATGCAGCGGGCGCAGGATCTCAGGCTTTCGATATTGACTAAGGCGCGCAATACTTTAAGTTCAGCAGTTAATAAAAATAAAAATGAAGTGCAGGCCAATAAGCAGTCCATTGGGCAGGCTGATGGATATTCCGGTGAATACGCCATGAGGCAGAATAATGCCGGCATAAGTGCGCTAAGGTTTGCAGCAGGCGAACAGGATTTACAGCAGAAATTCAACCTGATGTTCAGCTGATAGGCAAATATTTATTTACTTTATATAAATTCTGCATATAAAATCTCTTTAACAATAACTGAGTTTTCTTTATTTATTTTATATTTATGATGTCAAGGGGCTGTCGCTTTAACGAATGGGAATTCATGAAGCGGCAGCTTCTTTTTCTTCTTTTTTAGCATAAATATCGAAGAAAAA
>CANRBP010000135.1 GCA_947628875.1 uncultured Lachnospira sp. | reverse complement strand
GCTCATAGACACGCTTATACCGGTTATTAGAATTATTGCCCCCTGTCAATACATAGATCCTGGCGCCTTCTTTGCTTAGCTTGTGTATCAGTGCATCGGAAACTGCATTTGCGCCGCCAATTATCAAAACTCTCATTTTACATCCCCGCTTTTACAATTTCTTTCATTTGTCTATCTTCCAGGCAGCGGACAAACGCTTCCGCATCCGACAGAGCCTGCTCATAGCTGACAGAATACCTCTGCATAAGCTCCTGTGCCGCTTTCTCCACATTCCCCTGCTCCATAAGGCAGTTCCATATACAGCAGCCTGCTTCATTGGTCATCAGCGGCGCTATATAGGGTGCATCGGCATCCGCGCATATGATCCAGTAATTTCCGGCCGCATAGCGCATCATATATTTTTGCCCTGTCATATAACTCCCCACCTCATCAATGATATTACGCCAAACCCCATACAAGAGTATATGCATAATTTATTGTATCATGAAAACATCTGAAAGTAAACACGCGCTGCCCGATTTTGCAGTTTTTGCAGTTTTTTGGCTGTAAAAAAGCGGCTGCCGGGAGTTTAAGATCCAGGCAGCCGCCGCTGTGATATCTGTCTTTTTTTGCGCCTTACGATGCATCCTCAAACTGGGCATTGTACAGCTCTGCATAGAAGCCGCCCTTCGCAAGCAGCTCATCATGATTGCCCTGCTCCACGATATCTCCGTCACGCATGACGAGGATCACATCGGCATTCCGTATGGTTGACAGCCTGTGCGCGATAATAAAACTGGTTCTTCCCTTCATCAGGTTATCCATTGCTTTCTGGATCCTGATTTCAGTACGCGTATCAACCGAAGATGTGGCCTCGTCTAATATCAGCACCGGATTATCCGCCAAAATAGTCCTGGCAATCGTCAGAAGCTGTTTCTGCCCCTGTGAGACGTTGCTTGCATCCTCATTAAGCTCCATCTCATAACCGCCCGGCAGCGTCCGGATAAAATGGTCGGCATGAGCCGCCTTTGCCGCCGCAATAACCTCCTCGTCCGTTGCATCCAGCCTGCCATAGCGGATATTTTCCATAATAGTATCCTTATACAGCCATGTATCCTGTAAGACCATGCCAAATGCATCCCTCAGCTCACGGCGGTTGAAATCCTTAATATTATGCCCGTCAAGCAGTATAGCGCCGCTGTCCACATCATAAAAACGCATGAGCAGCTTTACCATGGTCGTTTTCCCCGCACCGGTAGGCCCTACTATCGCGATCTTCTGGCCCGGCTCCACCTTCACGCTGAAATCATGGATTACCGGCTGTGTTTCTTTATATCCGAACCGCACATGGTCAAAAGCCACAGCGCCCTGTATCCGGCTGGCCTTTACAGGATTCTTTGCATACTGTTCCTCTTCTTCCTCCTGCAAGAACTCAAATACCCTCTCCGAGGCTGCCGCCATCGACTGCACCATGTTGATCACCTGCGCGATCTGCGTGATCGGCTGCGTAAAGTTTTTGACATACTGTATGAACGCCTGTATGTCACCGATCGTGATCGCGCCGCGTATAGCAAGCAGGCCGCCGCTGAGCGCCACGGAGGCATATCCGAGATTTCCCACAAACATCATGATCGGATGCATCATTCCCGAAAAAAACTGCGATTTCCAGGCCGAGCGGTACAATATTGCATTAGTCTCATCAAACTGCCGCAGCATCGCCTGTTCCTTGTTAAATGACTTTACCACCAGATGACCGCCGTAGGTTTCTTCAATCTGGCCATTGATATGCCCAAGATACTCCTGCTGCGTCTTGAAATAACGCTGCGAGCGCTTTACCACCAGCGACACCAGAAAAGCTGACAGCGGCAGTATAATCAATGCGATAAGCGTCATAAGCGGAGAAATGCTGAGCATCATGACCAGCACGCCGGCCATCGTAGCCACTGATGTAATAATAGTCGTAATGCTCTGGTTCAATCCCTGCCCTAATGTATCGACATCATTAGTTATGCGCGAAAGAACCTCTCCGTATGTCCTGCTCTCAAAATATTTCATCGGCATCCGGTTAATCTTCTCGGAAATCTCCTTACGCAGCCTGTAGCAGACTTTCTGCGTGATGCCTGTCATGATCCAGCCCTGGCAGAAGCTGAACACAGAGCTCAGCCCGTACAGTCCGAGAACAAAAGCCAGCACTTTGCCGATATACGCAAAATCAATGCCGCCGGTTCCGGCGATCTTGTTTACCAGTCCGTCAGATAAGGCTGTTGTCGCTTTGCCGAGCACTTTCGGGCCAATAACATTAAAAATAGTCGAGACGGCAGCAAAGACCATAACTATCAGTACGCCTGCCTTATAGCTGCCTATATATGCGAGCAGTTTCCTGACCGACCCTTTAAAATCTCTGGCTTTCTCCGGCGCCATTCCCCTTCTCATGCCGCCACGCTGTCTTGGCGGTGTCTTAAACTGTTTGTTTTCTTCCATAGCCTAATGCACCTCCTCGCCATTGCCTGCGGCTTTCATCTCTTTCTCCTGCATCTGGGAGCTTGCGATCTGCCTGTATACCTCGCAGCCTGCCATCAGTTCCTCATGAGTTCCCTTGCCGGCAATGCGGCCGTCATCCATAACCAGGATCTGATCTGCATGGATAACCGTGCTTATGCGCTGAGCAACTATAATCACAGTCTTATCCGCGGTTTTCTCTGACAGCGCGCGCCTCAGCGCTGCATCTGTCTTTAAATCCAGCGCGGAAAAGCTGTCATCAAAAATAAATATTTTAGGGTCTTTCGCGATTGCCCTTGCAATAGCCAGGCGCTGCTTCTGTCCTCCGGACACATTCGCGCCGCCCTGCGCAATCGGACTTTCATACCCTGTGCTTTTGCTGCTGATAAACTCATCTGCCTGAGCGATCCGTGCCGCTTCCCTTATTTCATCATCTGTGGCGTCCTCCTTGCCGTACCTCAGGTTGGAAGCGATCGTTCCCGAAAAGAGGACTCCCTTTTGAGGAACATAGCCAATCTCACTGCGCAGATCCTGCATGGAGACATTTTTAATATTATGCCCGTCAATCGTGACCGCCCCCGATGTAACATCATACAGGCGCGGTATCAGGTTGACCAGCGTGGACTTGCCGCAGCCGGTACTGCCGATAATGGCTGTCGTCTCTCCCGGCCTCGCCTCAAAATCAATATCCGAAAGCACATCTTCCTTTGCATTCGGATAGCGGAAATTCACATGCTCAAAGCGCACAACTCCTCTGCACCCTGAAAGCTTTTCCGGCTCTGCCGGATCTATGATGGAGGCTTTTGTGCAAATGACCTCATCGATCCTCTCAGCAGCCACTGATGCCCTCGGCAGCATGATCGACATCATTGTCAGCATCAGAAATGACATTACGATCTGCATAGCATATGTTATGAATGCCGTCATTGTGCCAACCTGCATGGTTCCTGCATCAATCTTATGCGCGGCAACCCATACGATCAGCATGCTCAGGCCGTTCATCACCATCATCATGGACGGCATCATAAATGTCATCACGCGGTTTGTAAACAGCATAGTCTTTGTCAGCTCGCTGTTGGCAGCATCAAAACGCTCCTCCTCCTTGCGCTCCCTGCCGAATGCGCGGATCACGGAAAGTCCCGTCAGTATCTCCCTGGATACAAGGTTTACGCGGTCAACGAGCTTCTGCATCTGTTTAAACTTCGGCATCGCAACAGCCATAAGCACCATCACTATGCTCATTATCACAAGCACGGCAAGCGCGATCACCCATCCCATGCCGGCGCCGGTCTGATGTACCTTTATAATTCCTCCGATCCCGATGATCGGAGCATAAGCCAGCATACGCAGCATAACAACCGTCACTATCTGTATCTGCTGCACATCATTTGTAGTCCTTGTTATCAGGGAGGCCGTTGAGAACTGATCCATTTCCGCATTGGAAAAGTTCATGACATTTTTATATACTTTTCCGCGGAGATCGCGCCCGATCCCTGCGCCCGTCCTTGAAGCAAAATACCCGACAGCTACAGTGATCACGGCCATAAGCAGCGCGATCCCGATCATTTTAGCTCCGGACAGCCACAGATAATCCGCCTGCAGCTTATCCATATCCATGCCAGCTTCCGCATCACGCTCAAGCGCATATGCTATGCCCATCGCACCCGCCATTGAAGCACCCATAGTTTCAAATACGGAGTCCATCTCGCTGCCGGCATCATGGCTGAAGAGCATGACCACCATGGCCAGCACGGTGGTGAGCGTGGTCATCAGGATG
>CANRBP010000134.1 GCA_947628875.1 uncultured Lachnospira sp. | reverse complement strand
TCGGATCAATGGGGCACAGTTCCTCCATTGCGCTTGGAGTTGCGCTGAACAAGCCGCAGGCAAAAGTATGGTGCATAGACGGGGACGGAGCTGTGCTTATGCATATGGGCGCAATGGCCGTAATAGGGCAGGCGTCTCCGCAGAACCTTGTGCATATAGTTCTGAATAATGAGGCGCACGAGACAGTAGGAGGAATGCCGACGGCAGCCGGCAAGATCAGCCTTGTTGAGGCTGCACGCGCGTGCGGCTACGAAAACGCCTGCTGCGTGTCTGATTTTGAGGCGCTTGACGATGCGCTGAATACGGCAAAGAACAGAAGCGGTTTGTCATTCATTGAGGTCAAGACGGCGCTTGGATCAAGGCAGGATCTCGGACGTCCGACAACAACGAGCATTGAGAACAAGACAGCATTTATGGGGTATCTGAAAAATTTATAAGAAAAGAGGTAAATATGGCGATTTTAGTGACAGGTGGCGCTGGTTACATCGGCAGCCACACTATTGTAGAACTGCAGAATAATGGATATGAAGTTGTTGTTTTGGACAACCTTTCCAATTCGAGCGAAAAATCTCTTGAGAGAGTGGAACAGATAACTGGGAAGAAAGCATCGTTTTATAAGGGCGATATAGCCGATGCAGCGCTGCTTGACCGCATTTTTGAGGCGGAGCAGATAGAGTGCTGCATACATTTTGCAGGATTAAAGGCTGTTGGTGAGTCCGTAAAGAAGCCGCTTGAATATTATAGTAATAACATAGCCGGTTCGCTGGTTCTTTTCGATGCGCTGCGGCGGCACAATGTAAAAAATATCATATTTTCATCATCTGCGACAGTATATGGAGATCCGGCGTTTGTGCCTATCACGGAGGAATGTCCCAAGGGCGTTATCACCAATCCGTACGGACAGACAAAAAGCATGCTGGAACAGATATTAATGGATCTGTACCGTGCAGATCCTGAATGGAATATAATACTGCTGCGTTATTTCAATCCTATCGGCGCACATGAGAGCGGCCTGATCGGAGAAAATCCAAACGGCATACCGAACAACCTGATGCCGTACATTACGCAGGTGGCAGTTGGGCGGCTGAAGCAGCTCGGCGTGTTCGGCTCGGATTATGACACGCCAGATGGAACATGCATAAGGGATTACATTCATGTTACAGACCTTGCGGCAGGGCATGTTAAGTCAGTCGGGAAGCTGGCATCAAAGCCGGGATTAAAGATATATAACCTGGGCACGGGCAAAGGATCGTCAGTGCTTGAAGTCGTAAAAACATTTGAGAAGGCGTCAGGCATAACAATACCATATGAGATGAAAGCGCGCAGGGAAGGCGATGTCCCGGTAAATTACTGCGATGCATCAAAGGCGGAGCAGGAGCTTGGCTGGCGGGCGGAGCGCGATCTGTTTAAAATGTGCGAAGATTCGTGGAGATGGCAGAAAAATAATCCAAACGGATATGAATAAAATTCGTTATGTGCAAAGACATGCACGGAATGGAGAAAATTATGGGAAAATATTTCGGAACAGACGGATTTCGAGGAGAGGCAAATGTCACGCTGACTGTTGAACACGCCTACAAGGCAGGGCGTTTTTTGGGCTGGTATTACGGCAGGGAGCATGAAAACGGCAAAGCTAAGGTTGTCATTGGCAAGGACACAAGGCGGAGCAGTTATATGTTTGAATATGCACTGGTTGCAGGACTGACGGCTTCCGGCGCGGATGCCTGCCTGCTTCATGTAACGACTACGCCAAGCGTATCTTATGTGGCACGGACAGAAGATTTCGACTGCGGCATTATGATATCTGCAAGCCATAACCCGTTTTACGACAACGGCATCAAGCTTATAAATGACAAAGGCGAGAAAATGCGTGAGGACGTCATAGATGAGATTGAAAAATATCTGGACGGGGAAATGCAGGAGCTGCCTTTTGCGACACGCGAGCAAATCGGCTGCACGGTTGATTACGCGGCAGGCAGGAACCGCTACATGGGTTATCTGATGAGCCTGGCGATATATTCATTTAAAGGGATGCGCGTGGGACTGGATGCGGCTAACGGAAGCGCATGGACGCTGGCAAAAAGCATTTTTGATGCGCTCGGCGCAAAAACATATGTGATAAATGCCCAGCCGGACGGCACCAACATAAACTTAAACTGCGGTTCAACGCATATTGAGGGACTTAAAGAACTGGTAAAACGCGAACATTTGGATGTGGGATTTGCCTTTGACGGCGATGCCGACCGCTGCCTGTGCGTGGACGAGAATGGCGAGCTGGTTACGGGAGACCATATCCTTTACCTGTACGGCTGCTATATGAAAGAGCGGGGCAAACTCGTTGACAACAAGCTTGTGACAACGGTGATGTCCAACTTCGGGCTTTACAAGGCTTTGGATGCAGTTGGAATCGAATATGAAAAAACAGCAGTCGGCGACAAATACGTATATGAGTGCATGTCGCAGCACGGCTACAGGCTGGGAGGCGAGCAGTCCGGACATATAATATTCAGCAAATATGCAACAACCGGCGATGGCATTATCACCGCGCTCAAGGTGATGGAGGTCATGCTGGCTAAGAAAAAGAGCCTGAGCCAGCTTGCGGCGCCTATGACTGTGTATCCGCAGGTATTGAAAAATATCCGTGTCACGGATAAGACTGAGGCGCAGAACGATCCGGCCGTGCGGGAGGCAGTCGAAAAAGCGGCGGAAGCGCTTGGCAGCAACGGCAGGATACTTGTCCGCGAGAGCGGCACGGAGCCGGTTGTGCGTGTCATGGTTGAGGCGGACACGCAGGAGACGTGCGAGAAGTACGTGGATTCAGTTATAGAAGTCATCAAAGAAAAAGGATATGCGATATAGGCTTTTGCCGCAAATATAACAGTCATATCATGGAAAACCCCGCAATAAGATAGTAATAAGTCTTATTGCGGGGAATTTTTATGCAGATTGCGGATAAAGCAGAAAAAAACAGAATACGCCAAACAGCCGTGCTTTTGATGGCGGCCGTGATTCTTCTTGCATCGGCAGCAGGGTGCAGCATCAAAGGACTGGGCAGCGACAAAGTAGCCGATTTGGATTTTACGGTTGTGGAGGATGAAGACCTGCCGGTTGAACTGAAAAAACTGATTGATGAAAAAAAAGAAAATACGCTGCGGATGACCTATACGACCAGGGATCATACCTATATGGTGGCAGGGTACGGCAAACAGCAGACCAGCGGCTACAGCATCAGGGTGAATGACGTCTACCTTGGAAAAAACGCGATCTGCGTGGACGTCAGCCTGATCGGTCCTGAGGCGGGCGAGCAGGTCACAGAGATTCCGACAACACCGTATATTGTGTTAAAGATTGAAAAACGGGATGAATCGGTAATATTTAAAATATAGTCATGCCTGGAAGGGTGAAAGGAGTTTGACCGTGAGGATCAATAAAGAAAATATTCACGAAAACAGGATAAAATGTAAAAATACCATGCAGATCACTCTGGACGATGATTTTAACGTGCCGGACAGTAAGGCTGATATTGACGCGATTGTAAAAGAACGCGGAAATGTTCATGTGGATTCAGTAAAGGCAAACATGGATCGCGCGGAGGTAACAGGCTGCCTTGATTTTGCGCTTCTCTACACCGGCAGGGCGGCTGGGGATACGCGGGCGCTTCCGTTCAAAATGGCAGGCAGCATGAATTTCAGTGAAAATATCAACCTTTCAGAGGATTCTGATAATACATATGTATCCTGCCGCGCAACGCTTGAGGATATCACAGTTAAGGCAATCAATTCAAGAAAGATAAGCGTAAAGGCCATTGTCACGCTGACCGTGAGCTGTGAGGAAATTGTAGATGTCCAGGTGGGCTGCGAGGTTGAGGAGGCCGATCCTGCCGATCAGGTGCAGGTGCTTTCGCGAAATGTGTCCTATACGCAGCTGGCGGTCAATATACGGGACAATTTCAGGATACGGGAGAGCGTGCCGCTTGCATCAGGCAAGCCGGACATTGCGCAGCTTTTATGGGAAGATATTGATATACGCAGCTTAAACAGCCGCCTGACGGACGAGGGCATCACGCTTGGAGGAGAACTTGGGATTTTTGTCCTGTACCTGCCTCAGGAAGAAAACAGTACGGCGCAGTGGTATGAGACGTCCGCGTCATTTGAGGGAAAATTGGAAATAAGCGGCTGCAATCCGGATATGGTCAGCTATGTAAAGTATCATGTAATCAGCATCAATGTTGAGGTCAAGCCGGATTATGACGGCGAAA
>CANRBP010000133.1 GCA_947628875.1 uncultured Lachnospira sp. | reverse complement strand
CTCCATCAGAATAGCTGACGGTGATTCCAGCGTAAGCGGCGCGCTTCCCTCCTGCGCCTGTGTTTCTGTTTCCTTAGCTTCCTCTTTCTGCGTTTGTTCTTCCTGCGCATACGTTAAAACCGGCGTCCATGCTTCCGCTATGGCCATGAGAGCCATGAGGAAGGCAAGAAGCATTGACACCGGCTTTGTCCTTCGATATATCGTTTTGTACTTTTTTTGTCCGTTCTGTATAGATGTCCATCGGTTGCGCATAAGGCCTCCGGCTGATTGCTGTCTTTGCTTATTTCCAATGTATGAACGACACAGCCGGGTTATGCCTGCCGGAATATTCTGAATGCGGTTTTATTTATATTCCGTGCCGAGCCACACCCTGTTCACCTCGCCAACCTGATTCAAATCTTTTCCTTTTACCGTGCAGGAATATAATTTTTTGTCAGCATTATAAAAATACAGCCTGTTCTTATAGTAAATCGCCCCGTCCGATACGGACGCGCTGCCCTCCCCGGCCATAACGACCTCTGAGGCAGAAATGCTTTCCCGGTAATACCGCACTCCGTCACGCACATAAGTAATCGCCGCGCGCGTATTTTCCACAACGCTTAGCGAACCGCTCTCCACGCCCACGGCAACAGTTTTCGGCTTGCCCTGTTCAACGCCTGACAGCTCTCCCTCGCCATTGACCAGCAGCAGGAGCTTTTCAGAAGGTATATATGACCAATCGTCAAATGTGCCTATGAATCCTGCCGTTTTATACTGCGGCACGCCATTCTTTTGTATCTTTGCATATTCAGCCGTACCGGAGCTTATCCGGTACACGTCTTCATTTTCCTGATAAATGTAAGCCGTCACGGCGCTGCCGGACTGTCCAAGCGCCACATCTTCACCGTGCTTTCCGGACAGCTCATGATAATAACTGCTGCCTGCTGCGCTGTAGATAAAGCCGTCCGCATCATCATGCCTGACAATGTCCTGCGATCCCTCAACGTAAACATCAGCGGCATCCTCTGACATTACATATACGCGGTCAACATCACGCGCCACCAGCTTGCGTACACGCTCTTTTCCATAACAGTACGTGTACAGGTTTCCTTCATTGTCCAAAATTACAAGCGTGTCCTTATCCTCATAGACTGTCATGCTCTTGAAATCACTGTCCACCAGCGTAAGCACGCCTTCTTCAAACACGCTGCTTCCTTTTTCCGCCTCATAGGCCATCAGTTCAACGCCGCCCACAGCTCCCTCTGTATTGACTACATCAGCAGCCGTGTACACTACGCTTCCCTCTTCACTGACATACTTTATCTCTTTTTCTTTTTCATCTTCTGAAATCCTGATATACCCCCTGTTATTCCACAGATAGACCGTATATGCTGAGGCCTCGCTGTCGTATGTCACGGAACAGAAATATTTTCCGCCCGCTGAGGCCATCTGCTGGATTACTGTGGAAGTTTTTATATTTTCCGGAAAATGCGGCATATAAAACGTATCGTTATCCGCCTCAAACACCGCATCAGAAATTTCGCATACCAGCTGGCTTTCCAGTCCGGCGACATTATAAATGCGGTCATTGTAGCTCATATAGAGCACATAATTTTTCCGCTGCGAAAGTTTATAAATGCCGAAGGCAGCCGCCGCGGCTGCCACTAAAAGCAGGCACAGCAAGGCTTTTCTGCATGTGCTTGTCTTTTTTCTTCCGTCCTGTTTTTTGCCTTCATCTGAATTGCTGCTTTTTTGAGCGCGTTCCTTAATCCGCCTGCGCCCTTCATTTGCAAGGCTCTTCAACACCTCGTCCGGCCGCTTTTCAGCGGTTTCTGCCGCACGATTAGAAGAAGCAGACTCCTTTGCAGCCTGCTTCTCCTCATATGCCTTCCTCCGTTTTATATAATCGTCACTATTTACCAATATCTCCGGTCCGGTACACCACGGGCATGTACTGCCCTCATACTCTCTGCCACACTTAGGACACTGCATCCAAAGCCCCATTTCTGTGCTGCATTCCATTAGTAAGCAATATTGCGCCTGGCAGCACGCAGTCGCAAAGCCGCTAAACCTTCACAGTCAAAACCTTACAAGGTTAAAATGTAAACTTATCTGCAAAATATGCTTTCAGATCGCCAATCTTTACCCGCTCCTGTGACATGCTGTCACGGTCACGCACTGTAACCGCTCCGTCCTCATCTGACTCAAAGTCGTATGTCACGCAGAACGGCGTGCCAATCTCATCCTGGCGCCTGTAGCGCTTGCCAATGTTGCCCCTGTCATCAAACTCGCAATTATATTGTTTGGAAAGCTCCGCGTAAATCTTTTCCGCGCCCTCGTTCAGTTTCTTTGAGAGCGGAAGCACGCCGATCTTAACCGGCGCGATTGCAGGATGGAAATGAAGCACTGTACGCACATCGCCGCCCTCCAGCTCCTCCTCATCATAAGCCGAGCATAGGAACGCAAGCGTTACCCTGTCTGCGCCCAGAGACGGCTCAATAACATAAGGAATATACTTTTCCTTAGTCTCATCATCAAAATAGGACATATCCTCTCCGGATACAGTCTGGTGCTGCGTCAGGTCATAATCTGTCCTGTCCGCAATGCCCCACAGCTCGCCCCAGCCAAACGGGAATAAAAATTCAATATCTGTCGTCCCTTTTGAATAGAAACACAGTTCCTCCGGAGAGTGGTCGCGCGCGCGCATCTCATCAGGCTTGATGCCGAGCGACTGAAGCCAGTTGATGCAATATTCACGCCAATACCTGAACCATTCCAGATCAGTCCCCGGCTTGCAGAAAAATTCCAGCTCCATCTGTTCAAACTCACGCGTACGGAATGTAAAGTTGCCCGGCGTTATCTCATTGCGGAAAGATTTGCCGATCTGGCCTATGCCAAATGGCACTTTTTTGCGCGATGTCCGCTGAACATTCTTAAAATTGACAAATATGCCCTGAGCTGTTTCAGGCCGGAGGTAAACCGTATTCTTTGAATCCTCAGTAACGCCCTGAAATGTTTTGAACATTAAGTTAAACTGGCGGATATCAGTAAAATTATGTGCTCCGCATGTCGGGCAGGCAATCTTTTTGTCCTCAATAAAGCTGCGCATCTGCTCCTGCGTCCAGCCATCCACAGTTCCGCCTAAATCATAATTATTCTCTGCCGCCCAGTCCTCTATCAGCTTGTCAGCACGATGGCGCTCATGGCATTCCCTGCAGTCCATAAGAGGATCGGAAAAACCGCCCAGATGGCCTGATGCTACCCATGTCTGCGGATTCATAAGTATTGCGCAATCTACGCCGACATTGTACGGGTTCTCCTGCACGAACTTCTGCCACCATGCTTTTTTTACATTATTTTTGAGCTCAACACCGAGGTTGCCGTAATCCCATGTGTTTGCCAGTCCTCCGTATATCTCGGAACCCGGATAGACAAACCCTCTGGCTTTTGCCAATGCAACAATTTTATCTAATGTTTTTTCCATAAATAACCTCCACCACCGATGCCATACAAGCCTTATGGCGCCGGTATACTGCAATATTGTTAACCATTTTATACTATTTTACGCGAGATGTCAAAAACTGTTTTCATCAAGCATTTCAACCGATTTCATGGTTTTATCGACCGCCTGCCTGCGCACCTGGCTTATCACGCCGTCAAGCTCGCCAAGGACTTCCTGGCTGACTGTAAATGTGAACAGCTTTCCAAGCGGAGAACTTACGATATATTGCAGCGCGTACACAGTTGACGCTGTGAGCGCGCGGCTTTCAGTTTGCATTCCTTTGCGGCAGTTTCCGCAGACAAACCCGCTTTCTGACGGCACATACGCTGAAAGTTCTTCTTTGCCTCCGCACCTGCGGCAGTTAAAAAAATCCGGCGCTTCCCCGTTTACTGCAATCAGCCTCAGCTCGTATATGCAGCGCACCAGCTTTTTGGGTATATGGACGTTTGACAGCGCCTTTAGCGCCGCGTACAGCAGGTTTATCATAACCGATGCATCAAGATTTTCCCGCCCGTAATAATCAGCAAGCTCCGCAAAATAGCAGGCATAGCAGACGGATTCCAGATCCGTAACAACCGGTTCAAAATAATTGGATATCTCCGCCTGTTTTATGGTGTATGACGTCCTGCCCTCATATACCTGGAATGTGCCAAAAACAAATGCCCTCGTGATGCCTACCAGCGGACTGTTCTGCCTGCGCGCGCCTTTGGCAAACGCTGAAATTTTGCCCCGTTCGCGCGTAAGCAGCACGATCCGCCGGTCATATTCCCCTACCGGCATGGCCGACAGGACAATGCCTGTCACTTCCGTCAGATCGCCCATTACA
>CANRBP010000132.1 GCA_947628875.1 uncultured Lachnospira sp. | reverse complement strand
TGCCATGTAGGCGCTACTCTGAGGCTTGCGGATGTGGAGCCTGGAACTTACCATATAGATTATGACAGCGTGGAGCGGCTTATAAACTCGCGCACCAAGGCGGTCATACCTGTAGATATCGCAGGCGTTATGGTGGATTATGACCGGATACGCGCAATCGTTGACTCTAAGAAACAGCTATTTTGTCCAGGTACGCCATTACAGGAGGCATTGGGCCATATCCTGATACTGTCGGATTCCGCGCACGGCTACGGCGCTGTAAGAGGCGGAAAAATGAGCGGAGAATGTGCCGATTTTACGAGTTATTCCTTTCATGCTGTTAAGAATTTCACGACAGGCGAGGGCGGCGGCCTTGTGTGGCGTGACATTGACGGCGTGGACAATGAGGACATATACCGGCAGTTAATGCTCCTGACGCTGCACGGGCAATCAAAGGATGCGCTTGCAAAAACGCAGCTGGGTTCATGGGAGTATGATATTGCAGGTACTTATTACAAGTGCAATATGACTGATTTAATGGCGGCTATCGGACTTGTTCAGATGAAACGCTATGCTGGGATTTTGGAGAGGCGCAAAGAGATCATACGGCGGTATACGGCAGGCATCGCAGCGCCGGACGTGGAAGTGCTGGAGCATGAAGGGGAGGGATTCTCATCAAGCGGCCATTTGATGCTTGTGCGGCTGCTTGGAAAAGATGAACAGTACCGCAACAGGCTGATTACGCGTATGGCGGAGGCAGGAGTGGCAACTAATGTCCATTATAAGCCGCTTCCGATGCATACAGCATACAAAAACCTTGGCTTTGACCCGGCGGATTTTCCATATGCATGTGAAATGTACCGCAATGAAATTTCGCTGCCGCTGCATACCTGCCTGAGCGATGAGCAGGTGGAATATGTAATTGAGCAGTTTAATGCTCTGAGAAAATAAGCAGATTATTTATTGATTCAAAAGGCTGATAATTATGGAATTGAGAGAGTGGAAAGACCTGCCTGACCGGATGCGGACAAGGGAGGTGCGGAAATACTACAATATAATCAGAAAAAACAGCAGCTGGCTGCGGACAAAGCGGATGCTGGACATCGTTGTGTCAATGGTCATGCTTGTCATGCTTGCATTGCCGATGGCTGTAATAGCGGTATTTATAAGGATAGATTCGCCGGGACCCGTGCTGTTTAAGCAGGAGCGCGTAACTCAATATGGGCGTATTTTTACAATACTAAAGTTTCGGACTATGGTGGATCATGCTTCAAGCCTGGGAAGCCAGGTTACGGTTGATAATGACGTCCGCATCACGCGGGTCGGCAAGGTGCTGCGCAGGTTCAGGATGGACGAGTTCCCGCAGCTTTTCAATATCCTTGCAGGGGATATGACGCTGATCGGAACGCGTCCGGAGGTAAAGAAATATGTATGCCAGTACACGCCGGAGATGTATGCAACACTTCTTTTGCCGGCTGGACTGACTTCCCGGACGAGCATTGCGTATAAAGATGAAGACAAGCTTTTGAAGGACGCAGAAAATGCGGACAAGGTATATATCGAAGAAGTCCTTCCGATTAAAATGAAATATAATTTGGAAAGCCTGAAAAATTTCGGACTGGCGAACGATTGCAGGGTTTTGTGGGACACATTTGTTTCCGTGCTCAAAAAGGATTAGGACATGTTTATTAGCGTTTGCATCATTGCATATAACGAAGAAAAAACATTGGCAGGCATACTGGCGGACATTGAGGAGCAGGATTATCCGCATGAACAGATGGAGCTGCTGCTGGTAGATTCAGCCTCCACGGACGGCACGAGGCGTATCATGCAGGATTTTGCTGAAAAAAACAAGGCTGCTGAGAATGCGTTACATTTCAGATCCGTCAGGGTTTTGGACAATCCGAAACGGACTCTTCCGTGCGGCTGGAATGTAGCGCTTTCTGCCTATGAAGGCGAAGCAATCTTGAAGGTAGATGCCCATGCGTCCATACCGCCTGATTTTGTGAGGAAAAATGCGGCGCTGCTGGACGATGGAGAAGATATTGCAGGAGGGCAGCGTCCGAATATTGTGGACGAGCCTACGCCGTGGCGCAATACGCTGCTGCTTGCAGAGTCCTCCATGTTCGGCTCGAGCATTGCGCCATACCGCAACAATCCCGGAAAAACCTATGTCAGTTCTTTGTTCCACGCAGCATACAGGCGCCGTGTTTTTGAGGCTGTAGGAGGATTTGATGAGCGGCTGGCAAGGACGGAAGACAATGAAATACATTACCGGATGCGCAAAGCAGGATTTAAGCTCGCCTTTGATCCATCTATTATTTCTTATCAGCATACAAGGAGCAGCCTGCGCAAAATGCTGCGCCAAAAATATGCGAACGGATACTGGATAGGCCTGACAACAGGCGTTTGCGCACAGTGCTTTTCCCTGTATCATTTTGTGCCGTTTGCGTTTGTGCTTGCAATTATCCTGTCAGGCATAGGACTGTCAGTGCTTGGACTGTGGGCGGCTTCATACGGCGGCATAGCGGATTTTGCTGCGTTTATTCCGGCAGGCGCTTTTTTGTTCCGCCTTATTGCGGGCCTGACGGTTCTGATGTGGAGCTTATACGGCCTGCTTGCTGTGGGCATGGCTTTGCTTGCAGTTTTTACAGCAGGCGAAAAGCGCAATTGGACATGCATCGCGCTGCCGTTTTTGTTCCTGCTTCTGCATGTTTGTTACGGCGCAGGAACACTCGCGGGGCTGATTAAAATGCCCCGATGGCTGAAAGGAATTAAAGAAGAAAATGGAAGAAACCAGAAAAGATAAAATACAGCTCCTTATAAGGAGAATAGGTTTGATCATAACAGATATCCTGCTGGTCAACGGCTCGGTATTCCTGTCGCTGGTCATGCGCTTTGATGTCAGCATCGCTGCTATTCCGCAGGAATATAAGGAAAAATTTGTACGCAACATCATTCCGTTTACGCTGATAGCACTGGTCATTTTCTGGTGCTTCAGGATGTACCACAGCCTCTGGCAGTATGCAAGCATTGCGGAGCTTTACAAGATCGTTGAGGCATGTATGGTAACAGAGTTTGCGCACCTTTGCTTTACAGCGTTTATGGGGTGGATGCTGCCCAGAGCCTGTTATTTTACTTCCTGCATTTTCCTGATCATGGCAATGGGAGTCAGCCGTTTCATGTACCGGATGATACGCACAGTCATACAGGATTACAGGCATATTTCCGATCAGGTTAAGATTATGATAATTGGCGCCGGTGAAGCGACTAGCGTATTGATGCGTGAAATTCAAAATTCACGGTATTTGGATAATTCAAAGGTAGTCTGCATCATTGACGATGACCGCAGCAAGGTGGGCAAGTTTATACGCGGCGTCCGGGTAGTCGGCACGCGTGATGGAATCAAGCAGTACGCGCGGTATTATGACGTAGACCAGATTATATTTGCGATCCCCTCAGCCAGCATGGAGACTAAGAGGGATATACTGAACATCTGCAAGGAAACGGACTGCGACCTGAAAATCCTGCCGGGCGTTTATCAGATGGTTGATGGCGAGATTAATATAAACGACCTGCGGAATGTAGATGTGCTGGATCTGCTGGGAAGAGATCCGATAGAAGTAGATCTGGAATCAATTATGGGTTATGTAAAGGACAAAACGGTGATGGTAACAGGCGGCGGCGGATCAATAGGATCGGAGCTGTGCCGCCAGCTTGCCAGCCATAAGCCGAAATGCCTGATAATTTTTGATATATATGAAAATAATGCATATGAGATTGAGCAGGAACTGCGCATAAGTTATCCTAATGCCAATGTGGTCACGCTGATAGGTTCTGTGCGCAACAGTTCCAGGCTGGAGGCTGTCTTTAGAGAGTACCGTCCGGACATTGTATACCATGCGGCTGCGCACAAGCATGTGCCGCTGATGGAGTTCAGTCCGAACGAGGCTGTTAAAAATAACGTGGTCGGCACATGGAATGTAGCCAAAATGGCAGATAAATACAGGACGGGCAAGTTTGTAATGATATCCACTGACAAGGCTGTCAACCCGACTAATATTATGGGCGCGACCAAGCGGATATGCGAAATGATAATACAGGCATACAATGAGCAGTCAAAGACGGACTTTGTTGCGGTTCGGTTTGGCAACGTGCTTGGCAGCAACGGTTCTGTTATACCTCTCTTTAAAAAGCAGATAGAGGCTGGCGGCCCGGTCACGGTGACGCATCCGGATATCATCAGGTATTTTATGACGATACCTGAGGCGGTGTCTCTGGTGCTGCAGGCCGGCGCATATGCCAGAGGCGGCGAGATATTTATACTGGATATGGGAGAGCCGGTTAAGATAGATGAC
>CANRBP010000131.1 GCA_947628875.1 uncultured Lachnospira sp. | reverse complement strand
TGCCTTTGTTCCGGCTGTTATGGAACATATCGAGCTGGCAGGCATCCACTCCGGCGACTCTGCATGCATAATTCCTTCCGTCCATATTTCCGATGAAAATGTGGCTGTAATCAAGGATTATACGCGCAGGATAGCGGAGGCAATGCATGTGAAAGGCCTGATGAACATGCAGTATGCCATTGAAAACGGAAAAGTTTACGTGCTCGAGGCCAATCCTCGCGCATCGCGCACGGTTCCGCTTGTGTCAAAAGTCTGCAATATCCGCATGGTGCCGCTGGCAACAGACATAATCACGGCTGAACTTACCGGGCGCAAGTCTCCGGTACCAGCCTTAAAAGAGAAGAAAATCCCTAACTATGGCGTTAAGGAGGCTGTATTCCCATTCAACATGTTCCCTGAGGTGGATCCGCTCCTCGGACCGGAAATGCGCTCCACAGGCGAAGTACTGGGATTGTCCGCCTCTTATGGCGAAGCATTTTACAAGGCTCAGGAGGCTGCGCAGACAAAGCTCCCTCTGTCCGGCACTGTGCTTATTTCAGTAAACCAAAAGGATAAAAATGAAGTGTCAGAAGTTGCACAGCTGTTTGCTGATAACGGTTTCCGTATCCTCGCAACCGGAAGAACCTATGACCTTATAACTGCCGCAGGAATCGAGGCTGAGAAGGTCAAAAAGCTTTATGAGGGAAATCCTAATATACTTGAACTTATCACAAACAACAAAGTTGACCTTATTATCAACTCGCCTGTCGGAAAAGACAGCATACACGATGACAGCTATCTGCGCAAGGCTGCAATCAAGGCAAAGGTTCCTTATATGACAACGCTCGCAGCTGCACGCGCTGCCGCTGCCGGCATCCGGTACGTAAAAGAGCATGGCGACAGCGATGTAAAATCCCTGCAGGAGCTGCACAGCGAAATACATGACCTGGCAGATTAAGATTTTATCCTGCCCGGATTAACATTTCAGGCGTAAAAAAGCCGATAAAAAGAGGCTTCCGCGCAAAGACATATAAAATCGGTGCAGAAATGCGCTATCCTGTATTTATATGCCTTTGCGGCAGCCTCTTTTAAAATGCTTTTATGCGGCCTGACAGCCTGTTTATGCCTCTACTGCCTGCTCATTTAAAAATTCTATCATCTTTTCATAAAGCAGTTCGTATCCGATCTCAGCATTCATGGTGTTGCCATACTGGTCAAGTATTTCCTGGTAGTTTTCATAACCGTAATAGCTGGCCAGCTCCTCCCCCATCTCATTTATCTCGTCAGCCTCAACTGTAATGTCATTTTCAACTGCAATCAGAGTCAGTATCATCTTTTCTTTTAAATAAGTCTGTGCATTTTCTGTAGCATATTCTGTCAGCGCATCGTCATCTGCTACTCCATAACGCGCGGAGAAGTATGCCCACTTGTCAGAATAGCCGTAGTACGTACCCATCTGATCGTACTCCGACTCCATATTCGTCTTGACCGTGCTGACCAGACTGTCCATTTCTTCCTGCGGATATGTCTCAACCGTTACCATCTCATCAAGCTTATCGTAAATAAGCTGATACTTTGTGGATGCAAAATTTGCCTCAGCCGTCTCCTCAAGGCTTGCCCTCGTCTCCTTTTTCAGTTCATCGACTGTGGAGGCCTCAACGCCCATGGCCTCAGCATTCTCTGCGACCCACTCGTCCGTCAGCTCCGGCAGTATCTGTTTCTGGATAGCCGTAACCGTAACCACAAATATAACGTCCTTGCCAGCAAGATCTGAATTGCTGTAACTATCATCAAACCGGCACGGTATCTCATACTCCTGTCCCAGCGTCAGGCCTGCCAGTCCTTCATCAAGATCCTTGATAAACCCGCCTGACCCAACGGTGTATGTCGCATCAGTTGCCGTTCCCCCGGAAAACGCCTCGCCGTCCAGCAATCCCTTGTAATCCAGCACAATAGAATCGCCAACGGCAGTCACGCCCTCAGTGACCTTCTCTGTTGTCGCAAAACCTGACAGCACATTGCTGATATATGTGTCGATATCCTCATCGGAGACTTCAAGCACGCTCCTGTCTACCTCCACCTCAATGCCTTTATACTCCGGCAGCGTAACATGATTTTTGTATATCTCTGCATTCGCCTTAATGGAATCTGCATATTCCTGCGCCGTAATATCTGTCTTGAACCCTGTCGTCTTCTGCTTGCCGCACCCGGTCAGAGCAGCCGCTACGGATACTGCCAGCATAATGCCGAACATTCTTTTTTTCATAATTCATAATCTCCATTTCTACACAGCAGGCTCCTGAGGCCGGCCGCAATTAAAATTAAAATCTGCTTTAACGGCAGATTTACTTCTAGTTATAACACAAACAAAAATAAAATAAAAGGTATTTCACATTATTTTCATATTTGCTATACTTGTTTAGAATGCTGCATTATAAATGATAATGGAGATAAATCATATGAATACGCGAACCAGTCACAATATTTTATGCATGAAACTAACAGCCGTGCTGCTGGCCGCCTGCCTCTGCCTGCCTGCGCTGCTTGCAGGATGCGGCAAGGCGGCAGCAATGCCATGCACGGTCAACGGGTATAAGCTGAATACATACGTGTCCATCAAAGCTTACTCAGCAGGCGCTAACCGCGCACAGGACGTCTATGGCATACTCAATGAGGCGCTTGCGCTCTGCGACCGCTATGAACAGCTTTTTTCAAGGACGCGCGCAGACAGCGTGCTATATGCGGTAAACCACCATACGCGGACGGCTGTGCCTTCCGAGCTTGGCGAACTTATACAGCTTGCGCTGTCATACAGCCGCATTTCTGACGGAGCTTTTGACCCAACTGTCGGCAGCGTGACAAAGCTGTGGGATTTCACCTCCGAAAATCCTTCCGTGCCGGACGCTGAGGATATCAAGCAGGCGCTTTTATATGTAGACTACCGCCGCGTGCATCTGGAAAAGCTCGCCGAAACGGACGGAGAGGACGCTTACCGCATCGAACTGCCTGAGAATACCGAAATTGATCTTGGCGCTATCGCAAAAGGCTATATAGCTGACCGCATCAGGGAATTTCTTCTTGAAAAAGGCATTAGCCGCGCGCTGATCAACCTTGGAGGCAACGTGCTGTGCATCGGGGAAAAAGAGGGCGGTGCGGCGTATAATATAGCCATTCAGAAGCCTTTTGCATCTGAGGGGACGCCGCTTGTCACTCTTGAGCTACGCGACTGCTCTGCTGTGACTTCCGGCACATACGAGCGTTTTTTTTATGACGGCGATAATTTTTACCACCATATTCTGGATCCCTGCACAGGTTATCCATACGACAACGGCCTTACTGCCGTAACTATTATTTCAAAGGATTCCGTTGTCGGAGATGCGCTGAGCACCACCTGTTTTTCGCTTGGACTTGACAAAGGCCTTGAATTAATCGAGCAGTCGGACGGCATAGAGGCGATGTTTGTAACATCTGACGGCAGCCTGCACTATTCGTCCGGTTTTGGCGGCTTCATGCCATAATTTTTACTCAGTAAATTTTTTGGCTAATATGGTTCCAATTTGTGCAATAAAATGATAAAATAAGCTTACTACTATTTTATATATTTATATTTTATTTTGAAAGTGTGTTGACATTATGAATATACTCCATTCCACGCCTGCTGCGGACGGTTTCCACATGCCTGCCGAGTACGAACCCCATTACGGCTGCATCATGATCTGGCCTGAACGCGCTGATTCATGGCAGTTTGGCGGCTATGCGGCACGCAAAGCTTTTGTACAGGCGGCATCTGCTATCGCGCGCTCAGAACAGGTAACGGTATGCGCCAGCTTTTCGCAGTACAATAACGCACGGCAGGCGCTTCCGCCTTGTATCCGTGTCGTTGAGATGTCAAGCAACGATGCATGGGCAAGGGATTACGCGCCTACATTTGTCGTGGATAAACGCCGCAGGCTGCGCGGCATCAACTGGTATTTCAACGCATGGGGCGGCCTGGTTGACGGCCTGTATTTCCCATGGGACAAGGACAATGCCATGGCAAACAAACTCTGCGATCTGTATATGGCGGACGCTTATGATGCGCAGGACTTTGTCCTGGAAGGCGGTTCCATTCATGTTGACGGCGCAGGCACTGCGCTGGTGACTGAAAGCTGCCTGCTGAGCGCCGGGCGCAATCCGCTGCTTTCCCGTGATGACATCACCAGCCGCCTAAAGGATTATCTTGGCGTATCCAGGGTAATCTGGCTGCCAAACGGCATTTATAATGATGAAACTAACGAACATGTTGATAATATATGCGCATTTGTCAAGCCCGGGCATGTGATTCTTGCCTGGACAGATGACAGGGACGATCCGCAGTACGAATTGTCGAAG
>CANRBP010000130.1 GCA_947628875.1 uncultured Lachnospira sp. | reverse complement strand
CGTCAGGCTCTCAAATGATGTCCTTTTTGACGCCATAACCGGATCGAGGCCGTTGATTGTTTCCAGATACATAAGCGCTGAAAATTTTTCGCCCTGTGATTTAATACGCTTCGGCCCCCTGATAATATCTCCCGTTTTCAGGTTGAAACGCCGGATCTGCGATGGCGATACATATACGTCATTTTCACCCGGAAGGAAATTTTCGCACCGGATAAAACCGTACCCTTCCTGCATGACCTCCAGTATGCCGTCTGCCATCTCGTCAGGCTTCAAATCCGCATGCGTAACTGTTTCAGTTTTGTTTTCCTGAACTTTGGATTCCTCAGCTTTGTCCGTATCTGCTTTGATTTTCTCAGCCTTAGCATTATCAGCTTTGGCTGCCTTTGCTTTAACTGTCACTGCCTTTGCTGTATCTGTTTTAGCTTTAGCCGTCTCAGTTTTAGCTTTCTCCGCTTTAACTTCCTCAGCTTTAGCCTGCTCCTCCGCCTCTGCTGCTGCCAGGATTGCCTCGATCAAATCACTTTTCCGCATAGTTGAAATGTTTTTGATGTGCTTGTCCTTCGCAAAATCGCGCAATACGGCTAAAGACAATGTTTTCAGTTTTTCTCTCATACTTTTCGTTCTCCTGTCCTACATAATCTCTTATCCCTTTTCGCCTGAATGTCCGATGAGCCTTCCCCCACGCTTACAGCGGGCTTTTAAGATATTCAATATGTCGTACTTGCAGAATGATTGTACTTATTGGGAAACGGCGTTGAATAACTGCCATAAGATAGTTAACAAATTTATTATACACCTTTTGCAAATAATTGCAACTTTTAATTTTTGTTGTATTTGCTTACGGACTTCCGATATGGTATCATTTCTATATTGAATTGAATAAAAGAAAGAAGGATTGAATATTATGACAAATGCTGAAAAAGCGCTTATGCTGCACGAAGAATGGAACGGCAAATTTGAAACTGCGCCAAAAATGGATATCCGTACCAGAGACGACCTGGCTCTTGCCTATACTCCGGGTGTCGCCGAACCCTGCAAAGTGATTGCAAAGGATCCGGAAGCCGCCTACCGGTATACTGTCAAGTCAAACACAATTGCCGTTGTCTCAGATGGCAGCGCCGTCCTGGGTCTTGGCAATATCGGCGCGCTCGCCGCTATGCCGGTCATGGAAGGAAAAGCGGTACTGTTTAAATCATTTGGAGGCGTCAATGCAGTGCCGATCTGCCTTGACACGCAGGATACTGAAGAGATCATCAAAACCGTTGTCAATATTGCCCCGGCTTTTGGCGGCATTAACCTTGAGGACATCTCAGCGCCGAGATGCTTTGAAATTGAAGAGCGCTTAAAGGAACTGCTGGATATACCTGTATTCCATGACGACCAGCACGGCACCGCTATAGTTGTCCTTGCAGGCATCATAAACGCATTAAAAGTAACCGGGAAAAAACATGAAGAATGCCGCGTTGTCATAAACGGCGCAGGTTCTGCCGGAATTGCCATCACAAAGCTCCTGCTGACCTACGGTTTTAAGCATATTATTATGTGCGACAAGAACGGAATACTCACCAAAGGCATTGACGGCCTGAACTGGATGCAGGCTTCCATGATGGAGGAGACTAATCTGGAGCACAAAACAGGCACGCTTGCCGATGCATTGCGCGGAGCGGATATATTTGTCGGCGTGTCGGCGCCGAATATCGTCACGCCAGATATGGTTGCATCCATGAACAGCGATGCTATCATTTTTGCTATGGCCAACCCGGTACCTGAAATAATGCCGGACGCTGCCAGGGCGGCAGGCGCGCGCGTAGTCGGCACGGGACGCTCTGACTTTCCGAACCAGGTCAATAATGTGATAGCTTTTCCTGGCATATTTAAAGGCGCGCTTGAAGGACGCGCAACACAGATCACAGAGGAAATGAAGCTTGCTGCGGCGCTTGCGATTGCAGGCCTGATACCTGACAGCGAAGTCAGCGACACCAATATCCTTCCGGAAGCATTTGACCCGCGCGTGACAGATGCTGTCAGCCGTGCAGTAATGGAGCACATACGCAAATAGGCAGTCAAACTCTGCATACCTGACTTTAAAATTTAAGCTTTATCAAGGACGGGATTATATATGAACACGGACACAGCGACACTGTACAAATTAATGGTCTTATACATGCTTGACAAAGTTGATTTTCCGCTATCCAACAGCCAGATTGCTGACTTTATGCTGGAATACACAAACTACTTTACATTGCAGGAAACATTTAATTCACTGGCTGAGGACAGCTTTATTGAGACGCTTTCAAACCGGAACAATACACAGTACCTGCTGACGGATTCAGGAAAAGAAACTATTTCCCTGTTAAAAGCCAATGTTCCCGGCGCTATCCGCCATGATATAGACGCTTACCTTAAAAAGAACCGCTATGCCCTGAAATGCACATCACAAACAAAGGCTGATTTCAGAAAATCAGCCAATGGCGACTATGTCGTCCACTGCCAGGTACAAGAGGGAAAAGCCTGCCTGATAGAACTGAAACTGTCCGTTCCGCTGGAAACGCAGGCTGATGCAATGTGTGCGCATTGGCGGAACGCATCGCAGGATATTTATGATTTTATCATGCACAGGCTGATGCAGGAACAGGACAGGGACAGCGCCGCCGGTACGGAGCTGAGCCATGCCAGAAATACAGATGCTGAAAGCGGAGGGCAGGATTAAGCCTCATGCGCTCCCTGCCCCATGCCGTCCTGCTGCCCTATATAATATCCGATAACATCCCAGAGTTTCTGTATCCCCTGTTTCGTCTCTGATGACACTGGAATAAGCAGCGAATCCTTGTCCATGCCAAGTCCCGTGCGGATCGCATTTATGTGCTTATCTGTCTGGCTTCGTTTTATCTTGTCCAGCTTTGTTGCAATGATGACCGGCTTATAGCCATTATAGATTATCCAGTCATACATGATTTTATCGTTATCAGATGGCGCATGCCTGACGTCAACCAGCAAAAACACCTGTTTCAGCTGCTTTGATACCCTTAAGTATTTCTCTACCATCTTCCCCCATTTCGCCTTAACTTGCTCATTTGCTCTGGTATAGCCGTAACCCGGCAGATCTACCAGATAGATATCATCATTTATATTGTAATAATTAATAGTCTGCGTTTTTCCCGGCTGCGCGGAAGTCCTCGCATATGACTTCCGGTTCATCAGCGCATTTATAAGCGATGACTTGCCTACGTTTGATTTGCCGGCGAAAGCGACCTCCGGCAGCTGCGTAACCGGAACCGCGCTCGTCACGCCGATAACTATATCCAGGTTTACCTTTTTAATTACCATATTTCCCTCCTCTTTTTTTCTGTTAATGCCAAAATATATGGGACTGCCGCAATAAGAATTAAGCATACAAGATATGGCATCACATTCAGATTAAATGATAACATATGCTGCGCTTATATTCTTTAAGTGTGACAGTCCCATACTTTAAAATGTCATTGCAGGTAATTTTACAGTTTCCATAATGCCGGCGCTTCTTACTGAGCTTTGCGTGCGCTGCTTACTGAGCTTTGCGGATATTGACATTGTCAGTCCTGTACTGGATAACAGGCTTTCCGGTTCCCTCAACAGCTTCTTTGGTTATGATGCACTTGGCAATATTATCATCCGAAGGAATTTCGTACATTACGTCATTCATCACGGATTCAAGAATGGAGCGCAGTCCCCTCGCGCCTGTCTTGCGCTCAAAACTCTTTTTGGCAACCATCTCAACGGCTTCATCTGTAAATTCCAATTCGACCTCATCAAGAGAAAACAATGCCTGATACTGCTTGAGGATAGCATTTTTCGGTTCCTTCAAAATACGCACCAGCGCTTCTTCATCAAGCGAATCAAGTGCGACAACTACCGGCACCCTGCCAACAAACTCCGGTATCAAGCCATATTTGATCAAATCCTGCGGCAATACTTTATGGAACATCTCGCCCACATTAGCATTGCTTTTTTCTTTGAGTTCCGCGTTAAAGCCTATTGAGCTTTTATCCATTCTTGATTCAATAATCTTTTCAAGGCCGTCAAATGCGCCTCCGCACAGAAAAAGGATATTTGTCGTGTCAATCGGTATCAGCTCCTGCTGAGGATGCTTCCTGCCGCCCTGCGGCGGCACGGACGCCATAGTTCCCTCAAGGATTTTTAACAATGCCTGCTGTACGCCTTCCCCCGACACATCTCTGGTTATGGACACGTTTTCTGATTTTTTTGTTATCTTATCAATCTCATCAATATAGACAATGCCATATTGCGCTTTTTCTACATCATAATCAGCATTCTGGATTATCTTGAGCAGGATATTCTCCACATCTTCGCCCACATAGCCGGCCTCCGTCAGAGAGGTGGCGTCCGCGATGGCAAAGGGCA
>CANRBP010000129.1 GCA_947628875.1 uncultured Lachnospira sp. | reverse complement strand
TATTCCTGATGGATGAGCCTCTTTCCAACTTGGATGCCAAGCTGAGGGTTCAGATGCGTGTCGAGATATCCAAGCTGCATCAGAGACTGCAGACAACTATCATCTACGTAACACATGACCAGACAGAGGCTATGACACTGGGTACAAGGATCGTTGTATTGAAAGATGGTATCATACAGCAGGTTGATACTCCTCAGAACCTTTACAATACTCCGAACAACATCTTTGTTGCAGGATTCATTGGATCACCTCAGATGAACCTCGTTGATGCAAAGGTTATCGCATCTGGTTCACAGGTAACACTGAAGATGAGCGACACTATTTCCATCACATTGCCGGCTGAGAAGAGCAAGAAGATTCTTGACGGCGGTTATGAAGGCAAGACAGTTGTTGTTGGTATCCGTCCGGAAGATATTAAAGATGATGATGACTTCATTGCTAAGCACAGCAGCACAACATTCCAGGCACAGGTTAAGGTATACGAGCTGCTTGGTTCAGAAGTAAACCTTCACTACGATATCGGCGAGCAGACATGTACTGCAAAGGTTAACCCTCGTACTCCAGCGCGTCCGGGCGACACTGTAAAGTTTGCTGTTGATGTAGCAAGACTGCATGTATTTGACAAAGAGACAGAGATAGTTATCACGCATTAATTTTTGGTATATACATATAAAAAATTAATGAATTTTTGGGGAAATGCATAGAAATTATGCATTTCCTCTTTTTTTTTTCCTTCTTTTGCATTACAATGTATAAGGAGTATAGTCGAAAAGGAGTATGCAATGATATCAAACCAGATTTTGCAGACAACAGTTGATGGATTGAAAACAATCTCTCATGTAGATTTGTGCGTAATTGATGCAGATGGAAGAGTTGCTGCGAAAACATTTGAGAATACTGCAGCATGTATTTCCGATGCAGTTGCATTTATGGATTCGCCGGCTGAGAGCCAGGTTGTCAATGGCTATCAGTTTTTTAAAGTAATGGATGAACAGAATTTGGAATATATTCTTCTGGCAAAGGGAACTAACGAAGATGTCTATATGCTGGGCAAGCTGGCAGCGTTCCAGATCCAGAATCTTTTGATAGCATATAAAGAGCGTTTTGATAAGGATAATTTTATCAAGAACCTGCTGCTGGACAACCTGCTGCGCGTAGACATGTACACGCGTGCGGAAAAGCTGCATATTGAAACAGATGTTAAGAGGGTTGTCTATATTATTGAGACGAAGCATGAGAAGGATACCAGCGCGCTGGAGACGGTAAGAACACTGTTTGCAGGGCGCGCGCGTGATTTTATCACGGCAGTTGATGAAAAGAATATCATACTTGTCAAGGAAGTGCGCGGCGATGAGACATACAGCGAGATGGACAGGACTGCAGAGGTTATCATAGACATGCTCAACACAGAGGCCATGTGCGCGGCGCATATTGCATATGGCACGGTGGTTGGGGATATCCGCGAGGTTTCGCGTTCTTATAAGGAAGCAAAGATGGCGCTGGACGTAGGGAAGATATTCTACAGCGACAAGCCGGTCGTGGCATATAACCGCCTTGGGATAGGCAGGCTGATCTATCAGCTTCCGATACCCCTCTGCCAGATGTTTATAAAAGAAATTTTTGGCGGAAAATCTCTTGACGATCTTGATGAGGAAACACTGTCAACTATCTATAAATTTTTTGAAAACAGCCTGAATGTCTCTGAGACTTCCAGGCAGCTTTATATTCACAGAAATACGCTCGTATACCGCCTGGATAAGCTGCAGCGCACTACAGGACTGGATCTGCGCGTGTTTGACGATGCCATCACATTTAAGATAGCGCTGATGGTTGTCAAGTATATGAAATACATGGATAGCAGGGATATATATTAGTTATATGGAGGAGATTACATATGATAATCTTGGAAGACGTTAAAAAGACATATACTTCTGGCGTTCCGGCTCTTAACGGGATTAATTTGCATGTCCAGAAGGGTGAATTTGTTTTTATAGTGGGAAAGAGCGGTTCCGGAAAGTCTACGCTTATAAAGCTGCTTCTTAAAGAACTGGATCCGACAACAGGCAAGATTTATGTCAATAAGAAATATCTGAACAAGGTCACAAGGAAAAAGCTCCCTTACCTGAGAAGGGATATTGGTGTTGTTTTCCAGGATTTCCGGCTGCTGCCGGACAGGAATGTCTATGACAATATTGCTTTTGCCATGAAGGTAGTGGAGGCTCCGTCAAAACAGATAAAAAGCCGCGTTCTTGCCATGCTTTCAATGGTAGGCCTGCTGGATAAGTATAAAGCGTTTCCGAACGAGCTTTCAGGCGGCGAACAGCAGCGTGTTGCGATTGCGCGTGCGCTGGTCAATAATCCTGCCATACTGCTTTGCGATGAGCCAACAGGTAATCTGGATCCGGCAAATTCCGTAGAGATCATGAAAATATTGAACGAGGCGAACAAGCAGGGTACAACCGTTCTGGTTGTCACGCACAATATGGAGATCGTGCAGCAAATGAAAAAAAGGACGATTACGATGAGTGAGGGGAAAGTAATCAGCGATTTGGAAAAGGGTGGATATTTCTATGAAGATTAGGTCATTATTTTATCATATCAAGGATGGCATAAAGAATATATACAGGAACAGGTTATTTTCGCTGGCATCGATTGCAACGATATCTGCATGTATTTTTCTGTTTGGCGTTTTTTATTCGCTGGTTGTAAATTTTGAATACATGGTGAAAAAGGCGGAGACGGAAATCTGCGTGACAGTTTTTTTTGATGAAGGGCTGTCGGACATTGACAAGCGCAAGATCGGAGATACGATCAAGAACCGCGTGGAAGTGTCGAGGGTCGAGTATATATCGGCTGAACAGGCCTGGGAGAGCTACCGCAAGGATTATTTTGCAGGCCATGAGGAACTGGCGGAAGGATTTAAAGATGACAACCCTCTGGCTGATTCGGATTCATATGCCGTTTATCTCAATGATGCAGGAATGCAGTCAACGCTTGTGACATATCTTGAAAATCTTGAGGGGATCCGGCAGGTAAACCGTTCTGAGGTTGTAGCCAGCAGCCTTTCCAGTGCGGCAAGGCTGGTCGGGTATGTGGCTGTGGCAATGATTGTTATCCTGCTGGCCGTGTCGATTTTCCTGATAACGAATACCATTGTGATCGGTATCACAGTGCGCAAGGAGGAAATTTCTATCATGAAATTTATCGGTGCCACGGACGCCTTTGTGGATGCTCCTTTTTTTGTCGAGGGGATCGTCATAGGAATAGTCGGATCGTTGATACCGCTGCTGATACTGGCATATATTTACCAGAATGTAGTGGAATATGTGCTTGGAAAGTTTTCAATTTTAAACAATATCCTGGCGTTTCTGCCGGCCGGAGACGTTTTCCGGGTGCTGACTCCGGTAGCGATTGCGCTCGGGATTGGGATTGGCGCACTTGGCAGTTTCTTTGCAGTACGCAAGCATGCAAATGTATAGGTGTTTGAAAAGGAGTACGTTTCATGAGAAAGCCGTTTGTTGTAAAGATAGTTTCAACGGTCATGTCACTGATATTGGCCGGATTATCGCTGGCAGCCTATGGCAGATGGATCAGGCCGGATGATGCGGCGCAGGTCTATGCAGATACGGCATCGGATATAAATGACGCAAAGGATAAAGCGGACGATATCAGCCAGCAGATTAAGGATATTGAGCAGGAACTGAATGATCTGAAACAAAAGTATACGGATACGCAGGCATATATGCAAGCTCTCGATATAAAACTTACAGAGCTTGATGATGCGCTGTATACGCTAAACAGCCAGATTGAAACAAAGGCTCAGGAGATCAGCGAGGCGGAGACGAATCTTGTACAGGCGGAAGAGGACGCGGCGGAGCAGTACGATATGATGAAGCTCCGTATCAAGTTTATGTATGAGCACAATGAGGAAAGCTATCTTTCCATACTGCTTTCGTCAGGCAGTATGGGTGAGATGCTCAACCGCGCAGAGTATATTTCCAGGATATCATCATATGACAGGCAGATGCTTACGCGTTATCAGGAAACTGTTGATTTTATTGCGTCAACTAAGATGCAGCTGGAAGAAGATTACGCCTCCATGGATGAAATGAAAAAGTCGCTGGAGGGCCAGCGCCAGGAAATGGCATTGCTGCAGCAGGAGAAAGAGAAAGAATTAAAGAACCTACAGGCTCAGCAGACGCAGGTGCAGCAGAAGCAAAATGATCTTTATGCAGATCTTGAAAGCTGGGAAAATACGATACGTGAGATGGAGGAGAGGCAGCGCCGTGAAGAGGAAGAACGTCAGGCGCAGCTGAACAACAGCGGCACAGTGCAGGCCAGCGGAGGCACATTTTTATGGCCTACTCAGTCAAGGCGGATCACATCGCCTTATGGGGATATGGAAGACCGCAGCAGTCCGCATAAAGGCGTGGATATCGGTGCAGTTAAGCCGGGTGTCTGGGGCGATGAGATTTATGCGGCGGATA
>CANRBP010000128.1 GCA_947628875.1 uncultured Lachnospira sp. | reverse complement strand
CGTGGGGGAAAGGCCGGATGACATTTCTTATGAGCGCGGAGCTGTGCGGAAAATGGAAAAACTGGGTTTTCGCAGTACAGTATATGCGTATCCGCAGGATATTGATAACGATACGTTCCAGCAGGATTTTGACAGCATTAATACAGATGCATCTGTTGACGGCATACTGCTGCTCAGGCCGCTGCCGGGGCAGCTTGATGAAAATGCAGTCATGGCGCGCATTGACCCGAGAAAGGATCTGGACGGCATATCGCCTCTCAATATGGCCAGGGTATTTTCCGGTGACGAAAAAGGGTATGCGCCATGTACGGCTGAGGCAGTCATGGAACTGCTTGCTCATGCAGGCGTTGATCTGACGGGAAAGCGCGTGTCGGTAGTTGGGAGAAGCCTTGTCATCGGCAAGCCTGTGGCTATGCTTATGATGAAAAAAAACGCAACCGTGACAGTATGCCATACAAAGACTGCGGACATAGCTGGGACATGCCGCAACGCTGAGATAATTGTTGCTGCGGCAGGTTCAGCGAAGATGATCGGCAGCAGCTTTGTCTCTGACGGCGCAATAGTGATCGATGTGGGCATCAATGTTGATGAACAGGGTAATCTGTGCGGAGATGTGGATTTTGAGGATATAAAATCAAAAGCGTCAGCTGCATCGCCGGTGCCGGGCGGCGTAGGCTCCGTGACGACATCTGTGCTGGCAAAACACCTTATGAGGGCAGCAAAGGCGCGTTAAAGCGCTTATGCAGCCGAATTGAAAAAAACGAAAAAAGCTTGACATAAATGCATAAATCCTGTAATATATTGCTTGCGCCTGATATATAGCCGTAAGCAATATAAGGATTTATGGCAGGCATATATCATGCACGGCGTTTGTGCGCGAGTGGCTCAGTGGTGGAGCACCTCCTTGCCAAGGAGGGGGTCGCGGGTTCGATCCCCGTCTCGCGCTTTCTTGAATTTATAGGATCGTCTGGTTAGTCGGTGTTTTCGTTCTTGGGGGACTTAAATACCGGCTTTTTGGTTATATTATCGCCAAAGGCTTGAAAAAGGAGGGGATCGGCGGATATGGCGACGATCATGGACTATCTTAAATGGCGCGGTGATCTTGGCTTGAAACAGGATATGTTCAATGAGGTTGATAATTTAATCCTGTCCGAGCTGGCATATGTAGATCTGAAAGATTTTGTCCCGGCGGCAGGGAGCGGTTCATGCATCACTATCAGGCAGGCGGCTGCTGATTTTTTTGACCTGAATGATGAGAAAGATCTGAGGCAGGCCAGAACATTTATCTGGGAAGCTCCGTTTCTGATGCGTGAGATGGCAAAATATCCCCGTTTTGCACAGATGGAGCTTTGCAACTACAGGGAATGTTTTGACGATGTGCAGCAGATGCAGTTTGCGGCGTTTCAGGTAAAGATGCAGGATGGAACGACATACATCGCCTTCCGGGGGACAGATGACACGATTACAGGGTGGAAAGAGGATTTTAATATGAGCTTTATCCAGCCTGTGCCTTCACAGCTTGCGGCTGCGGAATATATCAGGGATACCGTGCGCGGCGGAAGCGGAAAACTCAGGCTTGGCGGCCATTCCAAGGGAGGGAATCTGGCCATATATGCCGCCGTCAGGGCGCCTGCCAGGATCAAGCGGCGCATTATCGAAGTATATAATAATGATGGGCCGGGGTTTGACCATGATATGCTGGCCGAGAAAGATTATCAGGAAATGCTGCCGCGCATAAAATCTATTGTGCCGGAGGATTCTGTGGTTGGCATGCTGCTTGAGCATGAGGAGCATTATATGGTAGTCAAGAGCAGCCAGTCCGGCATCATGCAGCATGATGCGATGTCATGGCAGGTTTCCGGCAGGCATTTTGAGACGGTGAGCCAGGTGAGCCAAAGCAGCAGGCGGCTTAACGAGGCGGTCAGCAGCTGGATAAACAGTTTAACGCCTAAACAGAGGGCGGAATTTGTTGACACCCTGTTTTCGATAATTACAGCGAGCGGTGCAGGCACGCTGTCTGATATACGTGCAGAGCGTTTTGAAAGCGCCAGTGCTGCATGGAAAAAATATGCCGCGCTTGACCATGGCACAAAGCAGATGCTGAGGAAAATGCTGCGCGCGCTTTCCGGGGAACTTGGCAGGGTACACAAAAGCGAACATTCGCGGAAGGAAAAAACCTGAGCCGGGGAGCGTATTTGAAAGCGGCAGAATTTATTTTCAAAATGTTTATCAGCGCGGTACAGCTGCATATGGCATCTGCTGGCATGCAGCTGTACAGAAATGGAGAGACAAATGACACTGGATAAATTAGAGACAGGCAAAGCTGCGGTTATAGAGGAAGTCGGGGGAGAAGGCGCTCTTAGGAGGCACTTTTTAGATATGGGACTGACGCCGGGAACGGAAGTGACGCTGATCAAAGTGGCGCCGATGGGGGATCCGATTGAATTGAGGCTCAGAGGGTATGAGCTGACGCTCCGCCTGGATGATGCGGCGCGGATTGCAATCAGAGATGTGCATGATACGGATAATGTGGCAAGACAGCCGGTGGAGGGCAGGGACATACCGCATCCGCAGGTCGGCGAGATGGGAATATACCATGTGCGCAAGGCCGGCAATGAGCTTCGCGAGGGCGCGCCGCTGGATTTCGGGCTTATCGGGAACCAGAACTGCGGAAAGACAACGCTGTTCAATCAGCTTACCGGTGCAAACCAGCATGTGGGAAACTTTCCGGGAGTGACGGTCGAGCGCAAAGACGGACGGCTGCGAAGCCATCCGGAAGCAACGGTAACAGATCTGCCGGGCATTTATTCGCTGTCTCCTTATACAAGCGAGGAGATCGTGACGAGGGACTTCCTGACCCAGACGCATCCGCGCGGCATTATCAATATTGTTGATGCAACTAATATTGAGCGTAACCTCTACCTGACAATGCAGCTGATTGAGATGGAGATACCGATGGTGCTTGCTCTCAATATGATGGATGAGGTGCGCGAGAACGGCGGTACGATTAAGATAAACCAGCTTGAAAATATGCTGGGGATTCCGGTTGTTCCTGTTTCTGCCGCCAAAAATGAAGGCATCAGCGAGCTGGTTGAACATGCCGTTCATGTCGCGCGCTATGACGAGTGTCCGGGAAGGCTGGATTTTTGCGATGCAAAGGGGGAGAATGGGCAGGCGGCCGTGCACAGGTGCATTCATGCGGTCGTGCACCTTATCGAGGATCATGCGGCAAAGGCTGATATTCCGGTCCGGTTTGCTGCGACAAAGCTGGTGGAGGGTGATGCGCTTATCTTAGATGAACTCCAGCTTGACGATAATGAAAAGGAAACGCTGGAGCATATTATCCAGGAAATGGAGTCTGAATGCGGAAAAGACAGGGAAGCAGCGCTGGCTGACATGCGTTTTCAGTTTATTGAAAAGGTGTGCCGCCAGACAGTAATCAAGCCGGTCGAGAGCAAAGCTCATGCCAGGAGCGTTAAGGTTGACAGGATACTGACGGGAAAATATACGGCGATCCCGGCTTTTATCGGTATTATGGCGCTGATCTTCTGGCTGACTTTCGGCGTGATCGGAACTGTTCTTTCTGATTGGATGACCGCCGCAATTGACTGGCTGACAGAAGTGTGCAGCAGGGGGCTTGAGGCATACGGCATCAATCCGGTTGTGCATTCGCTGATAACGGACGGCATATTTGCAGGCGTTGGAAGCGTTCTGAGCTTCCTTCCGGTTATCGTAGTCCTGTTTTTCTTTTTGTCAATCCTGGAGGACAGCGGCTACATGGCAAGGATAGCTTTTGTGATGGATAAGCTGCTGCGTCGGGTCGGACTGTCAGGGAGGAGCTTTGTGCCGATGCTGATAGGCTTTGGCTGTTCCGTGCCTGCCATTATGGCTACAAGGACTCTGTCCTCGGAGCGCGACAGGAAAATGACAATACTGCTTACGCCATTTATGAGCTGTTCGGCCAAGCTGCCTATTTATGCATTATTTACGGCGGCTTTTTTCCCGAAATATAAAGTGCTGGTGATGGTGTCGCTGTATTTTATGGGGATCCTTACAGCCGTTCTGTTTGCGCTGCTGCTGAAAAACAGCATATTTAAGGGCGCGCCTGTTCCGTTTGTAATGGAACTGCCGAATTACAGGCTGCCGAGCCCGCGCAGCGTTGCACAGCTGATCTGGGACAAGGCAAAAGATTTTATAACCAGGGCGTTTACCATTATCTTCCTGGCGGCGATCATTATATGGTTTTTGCAGAATTTTGACATGCGCCTGAATCTGGTTGAAAATTCCCAGGACAGCCTGCTCGCGATGCTTGGAGGCGTTGCTGCGCCGCTGCTTGCGCCTCTGGGGTTTGGCGACTGGCGCATTTCAACAGCGCTTATAACAGGCTTTACAGCAAAAGAAAGCGTAGTCAGCACTTTGAATGTGCTGCTTGGCGGAAATACCAGTCAGCTTTCAACGCTGTTTACGCCATTTACAGCCTTTGTTTTCCTGACCTTTACGCTGCTGTATACGCCGTGCTCGGCGGCGATCGCGGCCAGGCTCAGGCCGCTGGCTTGGCCGTGGCTGCTCAAGGTGCGCATGATGCGGCTCATG
>CANRBP010000127.1 GCA_947628875.1 uncultured Lachnospira sp. | reverse complement strand
GTGGATAGGGTGTGGTTGCTATGGATCATACGGAAGAACTGATTGAGCGGGCACACAAAGGGGATAAGGCGGCGCGTGAGGCGCTGGTTGTTGAAAATATGGGCCTGATAGGGAGCATTGTCAGGCGTTTTGCGGGCCGTGGGTACGATCAGGAAGATCTGTTTCAGATCGGCAGCATAGGCCTCATCAAGGCAGTTGACAAATTTGATACCAATTTTGACGTAAAGCTGTCAACATACGCCGTACCTATGATAGCAGGAGAAATAAAGCGTTTCCTGAGAGATGACGGAATGATAAAGGTCAGCAGGAGCATGAAGGAGACTGCATACAAAGCTTACCTGGCAAAGGAACGGCTTGAACGGGAATACAGGCGCGAGCCGACGCTTACGGAGATCTCGCAGGAACTTGCGGTTCCATGCGAGGAACTGGTGCAGGCGCTGGACGCATCTGCGGAGATTGAATCGCTGCACAGAATAATCTATCAGGGCGACGGGAGCGACATTTCTCTGATGGACAAGCTTCCGCAGGAAGGGGATTCGTATGAGGAAGTCATGAATAAGCTGATGCTTGAAGAAATGCTGCAAACGCTGAAGCCAAAGGAGCGCCAGCTTATCTATATGCGTTATTACCAGGACAGGACGCAGACGGAAATCGCGGCTGAAATGGGCATCTCGCAGGTTCAGGTATCAAGAATGGAAAAAAAGATACTTCAAAAAATGAAAGCGGCAGGAACAAAATAGCCGTGCATATTTTCAAAAGACATGCAGATACTAGGCATATCCGCTGGACGCAGCAGATAAAAAGAAAAGACATGCAAAAGGGCAGGGGAGGCACATGAGTGAGACATTATATTTGCAGATAAACCGGAATGTAGAAGTGGCGGACAGGCATGTAACAATCGGAGATGTTGCATCTGTCCTGTGCAAAAACGCAGCTACAGCGGCGAAGGTAAAAGCGCTGGCTCTGCTGTCCATTCCGGACGTAAAAAAGAAGCGCGTCTGCGTGTCCGTCATGGAAGTTATCAAACGGATCCAGGATGCCTATCCGGAGGTCGAGGTCAGCAATGTAGGAGAAAATGATTTTGTTGTGGATTATATCAGGGAAAAAAAGCACAGCAAGCTCTTGCAGGGATTTTTGATCGCATTTGTGGCGCTGTTTACGTTTATGGGCAGCGTGTATGCTATTATGGCGTACAACAATGATGTCGGCACAATTGAAATATTTGGAAAACTGTATGAGCTGCTTGAAGCGGAAGAGGCGCAGCAGTATAAGCTGGCGGAGGTCATGTATGCTGTCGGACTGGCAGGCGGCATTATACTGTTTTACAACCATTTTGGCGGAAAACGGTTCACGACTGATCCGACGCCTATCGAGGTCGAAATGGACAAATATGAGAAGGATATTGATGACGCCATGATCGACAGGAGCGCAGCCGCCAATAAGGAGAAAACCGTATGATGGCAGTAAAAATATTGCTTATAGCAGTGTTTGGGCTGGGAGCCGGTTCATTGACAGCAGCCGGGTATTTTGCGGTTATAACAAGCGTAGGACTGATAAACCGCATGGCAGATGTGACGCACACAAAACGCAGCCTTCTGCTGTATGAGGAAATGATTATCCTTGGAGCTTCACTTGGAAATATTTTTCTTATTTTTGATATCCATGTGCCGGGCGGCATGCCTGTAACGGCGCTGTTTGGCCTGTTTGCCGGCATGTTTACGGGACTTCTGGTTGTCTGCCTGGCCGAGACAACAAAGGCGCTTCCGATTTTTGCGCGGCGCATCCGCATTGGAGCCGGACTGGGCGTTATTATCCTGATGATCGGACTCGGAAAAGCAGTTGGGCATCTGGTCTATTATTTCTTTTTATATGGCTGATTTATTTCTATATTCATGGAAACGGGGGGATTGGATTGAAGGAAGAAAATATAAATGAGCAGCAGAGAAACCGGCAGTACAACGAGTATGTAAAGCAGGTCGCGCCGAAGGCCAGCTGCCTGGCCAACTGCGTGAAAGCGTTTATAACTGGCGGCCTGATCTGTACTCTGGGACAGATTTTTATAGCGGTCTATATGGAAAATGGCATGAGTAAGGAAGATGCGGCGCTGTGGACAACGCTCAGCCTTGTGCTTTTGAGCGTCATACTTACAGGCTTTAATATTTATCCGCTCATAACAACATGGGGAGGCGCCGGGAGCCTGGTGCCTATTACCGGGTTCGCAAACAGCGTGGCCGCGCCTGCGATAGAATATAAAAAAGAAGGGCAGGTATTTGGCATCGGCTGTAAGATTTTTACCATAGCCGGACCGGTCATTTTATATGGCATTTTGACGTCATGGGTAGCAGGACTGCTGTATATGCTGGTGCAATGGGGAGCCGGCAGGTAGTTTTGGCGCTGTATGAGGCAGCATGGGAGGAAATATGGTAAAAGGAAAACAAAGCATATTATTTGACAAAGCCGTGTATATCGAGGAAACTGCATGCATTGTAGGGCAGAAAGAGGGGGAAGGGCCTCTTGGAGGTTCGTTTGACATTGTCGTTGAGGATCCGATGTTTGGTTCAAAGAACTGGGAGGAGGCGGAAAGCCGCCTGCAGGAAATGGCGATGGACAAGCTGCTGTCAAAGACTCAGGTTCCGAGGGAGCAGATACGCTATATTTTTGCCGGAGATCTCTTGGGGCAGCTTATCGCGACATCTTTTGGCCTGAAAAAATACGATATTCCGGTATTCGGGCTGTATGGAGCCTGTTCTACAATGGGCGAGGCAATGTCGCTGGGAGCGATAACGATAAGCGGAGGCTGTGCGGACAATGTGGTTGCCATGGCATCCAGCCATTTTGCGAGCGCTGAAAAACAGTTCCGTTTTCCGCTTGAATATGGCAACCAGAGGCCGGAGACATCAACCTGGACAGTCACAGGCTGCGGAGCCGTGATGCTGACTGCTCAGAGCCAGCCTGTAAGCATTAAGGGGATAACAACGGGAAAAATAGTTGACTTCGGAGTGAAAGATTCAATGAATATGGGCGCCTGCATGGCGCCGGCGGCGGCAGATCTGATAACCGCCAACTTTAAGGATCTTGAAGTGGACGAAAAGTATTATGACAGGATCATAACAGGCGATCTGGGCGTTGTCGGCAGGAAGATACTGTTAGACCTGCTCAGAGAAAAAGGGTATGATTTAAGCAGTAATCATATGGATTGCGGCATTGAGATATTTGATGCCAAAAATCAGGACACGAAGGCTGGCGGAAGCGGCTGCGCATGTTCGGCAGTTACTTTGTGCGCCTATATTCTGAAAAACATGAAAAATCGCAAATGGAACAGGGTTCTGTTTATCCCTACAGGAGCGCTGCTTTCGACAGTAAGCTACAATGAGGGAAAGAGCGTGCCCGGAACGGCGCATGGCGTGATTTTGGAAAGGCAGGCATAATGGAATTTATAAAAGCATTTATAATTGGCGGCATCATCTGTGCGCTTGTGCAGATCCTTATGGAAAAGACAAAGCTGATGCCGGGCAGGATCATGGTGCTGCTTGTATGTACAGGCGTTGTGCTTGGTGCGGTCGGCTTATATCAGCCGTTTCTGGATTTTGCAGGCGCAGGGGCATCAGTGCCGCTGCTCGGATTCGGAAATGTGCTGTGGAAAGGCGTCCGTGAGGCCGTGGACAACAAGGGGATCCTTGGACTGTTTACTGGAGGCTTTACGGCAAGTGCAGCCGGCATATCATCGGCACTCATATTCGGCTATATCGCATCGCTGATTTTTAATCCCAAGATGAAAAAGAAATAGGCTTGACAGAAGCCGGAGCATAAAGGACTGCCGTACTTATGCGGCAGTCCCTTTTGCAGCTGAATATAAATCAATTGCTGTCCGACCTCTGGCTTCTTGTGGCGCGTGCCGCAGTTTCTTCCGTGGCGGCCGGCGTGGAAGCGGAGGAAGCAGGTTTGGTGGCAGAGGAAGCCGGAACAGGTTTTGTGGCAGGCGTCTGGCTTGTATGCCGCGTGCAGACTTTGCTTAATTCTTCGTCAGTAATGGCATAGTCGGCATCCCATGTCTTATAAGCAGAATCTGTTTCGTTCAATGTGTTGGCAGCTTCCTTTTTCACATAAATCTTAGTAGTTACGTTTGTGCAACCGACACCGGCAACCATGCCAGAGTCGTTGCAGATGGAAACCTTTACGTGCGTGTCGCATGTTTCGGTTGGCGCGTTGTCCTTGGAGAAATACTCCGTTATAATCTGGCTGCCTCTTGGGTCGCAGTCGCACAGGCCCTCCACAGGCAGCTTGCCGGATTTGGAGCATACAGCAACCTCTACGATGTCCTCAGGGCGCTCAAATGTTCCAGTTGGCAGATCTGCATGTATCTGAGACATTATCGTCTGCCAGATCTGTGTATGGTTTATGCTGCCCGGCAGCTGTTTCGAGTTATCATCATAACCGAGCCAGATAGAAGCTGTATAGTAAGGCGTGAAGCCGCAGAACCATTTATCTGTATCATACTGCGTCGTGCCGGTTTTCCCTGCTACAGGCTGGTTTGAGATCCTTGCTGACAGGGCTGTGCCGTGCTGTACAACCGACTCGAGGCCGCTAGTCAGAAGCCGGGCTGTCGTCTC
>CANRBP010000126.1 GCA_947628875.1 uncultured Lachnospira sp. | reverse complement strand
TATCCACATTCTGATAATTCATCATCACAAGGAAACGATCCAGCAGTCCGAAATTCGGTTCCGGGTTTGCCGATGCAAACAGCAGGACCGCCTGGTCGATATTGGCAGCAGCCGGCCGTATCAGCGCATTCTTTCTTGGCAAAATCTCATTGATGCTGCCAGCGTTTCCGCTTCCGCCAATAACCTCGATTTCAACATTGTCGCCAACAAGCGGTTTCACCCTGCGGTTGCGGAATATACCCTTTGCCTTGCATTCATATATGCCGCCGGTTTCTGCATGAACATAATAGAAACCGGCAATGCCTTTAATAATCTTTCCCTTCATGGCGCTCAGTTATTCTGGTTTTCGGCTGTATTTGCTTCACTCGCAGGGTTTTCCACTGTTTGCGAAGGTTTTTCGTTTTGGGTCGGCGCATCTGTCGCTGTAGGCGCCTGAGTCTGAGTCTGTGTCTCTTTTCTGTATGCACTGACTACGAGATCGATTTGCGTTCCCTCCGCAACCGACTCACCGGCACGGTATCCCTGATTGATAACATGGCCATATTCTACAGTTGTCGCTGTAGACGGGCGGCTCACGACTTTGCCGACAAGTCCATAACTCTCAAGCATCTGAAGAGCTTCGCTCTCAGTTAAATTAATTACATTTGGCACTGTAACATTTTTCTTCGGCTCCGGTCCGTCACTGACAACAATAGTGACTACAGCGCCCGGCATTGCATCAGCATTTCCTGCCGGCGACTGGCTTATAACTTTATCTTTTTCAATGTCATCGCTGTATTGGTGAGTCACAGATACCTTAAAGCCAGCTGCTTCGAGGTCGTTTGACGCCTCTATCTGGGACTTTCCTACAACATTGACCACCGTGGCGCTGTCCGGCCCTGTACTTATTGTAAGCGTAATAGTCGTATTGATGTTAACCTTCGTCTCTGCCTTTGTTCCCTGAGCGATAACAGTACCCTTCTCAACCGTAGTTGAAGGCTGGTAACTTGGCTTATAGCCAAGCCCGCGCTCATTCAGTGCAGCCTTTGCCTCTTCCTCAGTCTTGCCTACAACAGACGGAACAACAACCTTCTCCTTTCCATCGTCAGTAACCGATTCCTGCGTTACTGACGGCGCTTCTGTTGACGGCTCCTCTGTATGTCCGCCTGAACCCGAACCAAACAGTTTCACAACAATAAAAATCGTGATTATCAGAATCAGCGCGATAATTCCCACGCCTATCCATTTCATGACCTGATCAAGCTTTTCGTTGCGCTCATCATCAATATCATCTGCAAAATCGTCCTCAAGCGGATCATCTTCTTCGTCATCCTTTAAAATATCATCCTCATCCGGCATGTCTGCTGCCTGCTGTTCCCTGTTTTCCCGCTTTGTTTCATTTGCGCCGCCAGCCTGCATTACGGACAGCAGCTCTTCCTGCTCCTCAGCTGAAACGCCGCCATAGACAGGAACCATTTTTACAAAATCCTGATCCGGCATGACAAGCGACTTTTTCAGATCTGCAATCAGGTCTGAAACATTCTGGTAACGGCGCTCTGTTTTTTTCTGCGTACATTTCAGGACGATCTTATCAATGCTTATTGGAATATCCGGCGCGGCTGAAGACGGCGCAGGTATCGCGTCCTGAATATGCTGCACAGCCACGGCTACCGTTGAATCCCCATCAAACGGAACAGTTCCGGTAAGCATCTCAAACAGCGTTATGCCAAATGAATAAATGTCGCTGCGCTCATCTGAATAACCGCCCCTCGCCTGCTCAGGCGATATATAATGCACGGATCCCATTGCTGCCGATGAATTGATTGTGCTCGATGTAGCTGCCTTGGCGATTCCGAAATCCGTAACCTTTACTTTTCCTTCTTTTGAAATAATGATATTCTGCGGTTTGATGTCACGATGTACAATATGGTGTTTATGTGCTGCCTCCATGCCGTTTGCCACCTGAATGGCAATGCTGACAGCCTCCTTATACGGAAGCTTTCCTTTTTTCTGAATGTACTTTTTCAGCGTTATGCCTTCGACCAGCTCCATAACAATGTAATAAACGCCATCTTCATCGCCGACATCATATACATTCACAATATTCGGGTGCGTCAATCCTGCTGCCGACTGCGCCTCAGCACGGAATTTAGAAACAAAATTCTTGTCCTCGCTGAATTCTGTCTTTAACACCTTGATGGCAACAAAACGATTGAGCTTATGGCACTTTGCCTTATAAACATCTGACATTCCTCCTGTGCCAATCTGCTCTAAGATTTCATACCTGTCTGCCAAAAACATCCCTTTTCTTAACATATCTCTTTACCTTTCCGTTATGGTTCTATAATCATTACAGAAATATTGTCGCTGCCTCCATTCTCATTTGCCCGTCTTACCAGGCATTCAACAGCCGCCCCTATGTCCGTATTATTTTTTACAATATCCAGGATCTCTGCATCTTCTACCATATTTGACAGGCCGTCCGAACACATGACGATTTTTTCCGCCTGTTCCAGATCCACCGCAAACATTTCTGCCTCAACGGTATCATATCCGCCTATAGCACGCGTTATGATATTTTTCTGCGTGTGCGTCCTAGCCTCCTGCCGGTCTATCTCTCCCATGGAAACCATTTCCTCAACCAGCGAATGATCTCTGGTTATCTGCTTTATGCCGCTGCCAACAATGTACAGCCTGCTGTCTCCGACATTAGCCACCAGAAGCTTGTTTCCGCATATTGTTGCAACAACAAGCGTTGTCCCCATTCCGGTATAATCCGCCGACTTATCAGCTTCCTCAAGAAGCCTGACGTTCACATCTGTTATCGCATTACTGATAATCGTTATCGGGTCTTTTTCATTGGACAGGCGCACCAGTTCTGAAAATGTCTCCACTGTAAACCTTGATGCGAAATCCCCGGCCTTATGTCCGCCCATACCATCCGCCACGATAAACACATTGGGAAGGTTGCCTATTTTTGTCAATGAATAATAGACATAATCCTGATTAACAACACGTTCACGTCCTACATCAGTAGCCGCACAAGCTTTCATTGTGTCCTCCATTCCGCTGAAATTTGCATAACCATTTATTCGTTATCCATGCAGCTTTTCCTCAACTGCCCGCATGCCCCCTGTATATCCCTGCCCATTTCTCTTCTAATAGTAGCATTTATTCCATATTTTTCAAGCATATTTTTAAATTCAAGCACTTCCCTTTGTCCGGACTGCCGGAAATTCCGCTCTTTAATAGGATTTACAGGAATCAGGTTCACATGGCAGTTCATTCCTTTCAGCAGGCCTGACAGTTCGCGCGCGCATGACGGCGCATCATTTACGCCTTTCACCAGGCTGTATTCAAATGTGATTCTGCGGTTCGTCTTTTTTAAGTAGGTCCTGCATGCCTCCAAAAGTTCTGCCAGAGGATACTTGCGAGCAACCGGCATAAGAGTTTTCCGTATTTCATCATTCGGCGCGTGCAGCGAAACAGCCAGCGTTATCGGAAGCTTCTCATCAGCAAGGCTCAGTATTTTTGGAACAATGCCGCATGTGGAAACTGTTATGTTGCGCATGCTGATATTCAGGCCGTTTTCGTCTGACAGCATCCGCAAAAACCGCAGGAGATTGTCATAATTATCAAGCGGCTCGCCTGACCCCATCACCACAACATGGCTCACGCGGCATCCTGAAAGCTTTTGTATATTATAAACCTGTCCGAGCATTTCAGACGGCGAGAGGCTGCGCACGCATCCGTCCAGTGTTGAGGCGCAGAATGCGCACCCCATCCGGCAGCCTGCCTGCGATGAAACACAGACGCTGCTGCCATGGCGGTAATGCATAAGCACGCTTTCGATCAGATTGCCGTCATGCAGTTTGAACAGATATTTCGCCGTCCCATCAAGTTCCGACACCTGCACCCTGACAGGCGATATCCCGGACAGCCTGCATTGCCGGCTCAACTGCTCCCTGAGCGCTTTCGGAAGATTGCTCATCTCATCAAACTCAGCCGCCAGCTTCTGATGCATCCACTGATATAACTGCTGCGTTCTGTAACCCGGCTGGCCGAGCGCGTCCATATATGTTTTAAGCTCACTGTAATCATACGAAGCTATGTCCGTTTTATTTTGTGTATTTTCTGTTATTTTCATCACTCACTCCATCAATTTTCATGCCTTTGCAGCCTCGTGATAAAAAAGCCGTCTGCGCGGTGATCGTCCGGCGTAAGCAGGATTGGTTCTCCAACCGGCTTAAACGGAAAATTGCGGCAGAACCACTCGACATTATCCTCATTTTCCGCTTTATGGATAGTACATGTGCTGTATATCAGATAACCGCCCGGTTTTACATAATCCCATACGGCTGATAAAATATCACGCTGCAGGCTGGCAAGCGAATCAAGCTTTTCCATATTCATATGGTACTTGATGTCCGGCTTTCTCCCGATCACGCCAAGTCCTGAACATGGCAGGTCTGCAATTACCACATCTGCGCAGCCGACCCATGATTCATCTTTCCTGCATGCATCCCAAACGGTGCAGGATATGTTGCCTAATCCCAGCCTCTTTACATTTTCTTCAATAAGCGCAACCTTGGAACTGCTTATATCTCTGGCTTCTACGTGCCCATATTCAGCTTTCAGAGCGGCACGTATGCTTTTTCCGCCCGGA
>CANRBP010000125.1 GCA_947628875.1 uncultured Lachnospira sp. | reverse complement strand
CTTTCCAGCGCTTTTTCCTGCGTAATGTCATACACGATCGAAAAGCAGTCCCTGGCCAGTTTATATTCTTTATCCTTAATCAGCAGCTCGCCAACGCGGTACACAATGCCGATAGTATCACTGTCCGGCCCCGGTTCAATCCCCTCTTTTTTTAACATTTCCTGCATCTGCGGTATCGTCAGTTCCGGCGTCTCCTCGTTCAGCGCCTCCTCAATGTATTTCAGCTCACTCTCCGCATTTTCTGTACGGTAATATATATTGCTGTACACATAGCACGCCCTTGCCAGCTGCGGCCTGTAGCCTGCAAGATGGTAATAACCCATGTTGCGGTAATATCTTGCCATCGTTGCCCTCGTACAGCAGTACCGGTAAGCCTGGCTGGTAACGAGGCGGTAGCGTTCAAGCATATTTAAATATTTATATGCCTCCGCCAGTCCCAAAATCGCATCAAGATCGACCGGATTCCAGATGATCGCCTTTTTGTATGCATCCTCCGCCGCATGGTATCTGTTCAGGCGCATGCACAGTCCCGCATAGGTTCTGTAATATCCTGCGATTGGGAGCGGAGTGCGCTGAACATCTGCATCCGGCTTAAAATACCATGCATATATGTAATATTCCATTACATGATCCATGCTAAGATAAATGTCCGCGCCAGGCTCCTTTGCCTCTCCGATGCCAATCATTATACGGCTGTCAACACTGCCTGCCCTGCGCACCGGCAGCTGTTCTTCAACAGCCTGCAGGAGTTCCTCAAGCATGTCAGCAGCCTTCTGCGACTGCTCTGATGAAAAAACGGCCTCAAAATCAGCAAATTGTTTCTCAAGCGCTTCTATATTCTGAATATCCATCATCGGCCTCCCTGCTTTCCTGATGACGTTTTTTTCCGTTCCGCCGCTTCCTCCGCCTGCTCAAGGCGGCAGCCAAGCAGGGCAGTCGTCCTCGGCGCAATTTCCAGCGTCCTGCTGTCCAATATCTTCACATCATTTTCAATATCGCCGGAGCAGATTATTTTTTCCCAGCATGCTTTATCAGGCAGCTTGGGCAGCGCGAGCTTATGCTGTTCCCAGTGCATGTTGTAAGCCGCATACAAAAGATCGTAATCGCCCGGTTTGTGCCTGCCGCCTGCATATCTGCTGCAATACATTATCCCGATATGCCTGTTATAATTTTCCATGCCCTGATACCAGGCATTGCTGCCGTGGTAAGAAATATCCGGAAATCCGCAGGAGAGCGTGTCCGAGGCAAGCAGCTGGCTGTCCATATGGAAAATCGGATACTGTTTGCGAATCTGTATGAGCTGCTTTATAAACTCCCCTATCTGGCACGCTGCATCGGCTTTTTTCCAGTTAAGCCAGGTCGTCTCCCCATCGATGCAGTAAGGGTTGTTATTGCCGCCCTGTGAATTTTCAAATTCATCTCCTGCCAGCAGCAGCGGCGTCCCCTGAGCCAGCATTAACAGCATCATGGCATTTTTTATCTGGCGCTGCCGCAGCTGTACGATGCGCTGCTTCCTGGATTTGCCCTCAGCGCCGCAGTTCCAGCTGTAGTTATAATCCTCACCATCACGGTTGTTCTCCCCGTTTGCCTCATTGTGCTTATGGTCATAGCTGACCAGGTCAAGCAGCGTAAATCCATTATGGTTAGTTATATAGTTTATATTGGCCGCCTGCGGCGGATTCAGCCTGCTGGCATGCGTAAAATCGGAAATCTGGTTTTCATCGCCCTTCAAAAAGCGCCTTGCTGTATTTGCAAAGCCGTCATTATAGCTGGCCATATGCCGTATTCCATCTGCCGTTTTGCCGTCCCAGTATACGGTGATTATCTTTGTTTTGGAGAGCAGCGGATCCATGGCGGCCGCCTCTAATCCGGCCGCAGGCCCATAATAATGCACGCCGTCTATATGGTACTGTGTTACCCAGTAACGTATGCAATCGAGTATAAAATCAGGAGATTCATTTTCAAAATGCATTTCCATGATAACTTCCAGACCGTTCGCATGCAGCTGGCGCACCATTTTCTTAAACTCCGCGGTATAATCAGAACGCACTGCTGCCGAAGCGCTGAAGGAGGCTTTCGGCGCAAAATAAAAGCCTTTTACATAACCCCAGTAATTTACCGATGTCCGTACCGGAAAAGAGCGGTATCGCCCGTTTCCTGCCTGCTGGTCAAACTGTTCAAAGCGCATCATCTCATCATACTCATAGGCCGGCATCAGTTCCACCGCCGTTATGCCAAGCTGTTTAAGATACGGTATTTTTTCAATTAGCCCCTCAAATGTTCCCTTATGACGGACGCCGGAAGTCCTGCTTTTTGTAAAGCCTCTCACATGAAGCTTATAAAAAATGCGCGTCTCCCTCCCAGTCAAAATGATCCAGCACGACCCTGCTGGCATAGTTCGGCTGTTCCTTTTCTATGCCAAACAGTTCGCAGTCCGTAACTGTCTTGGCATATGGATCTACAAAGCGCCTCCCGTCCGCCTCATAACAGTAAAGCGCTTTCTCGAGAGAAACATTGCTCAGCCTGCATGAAAAGACGCTGCCCGTCTTATATCTGCTGTCCAGCTCGACCCTGTACTTTAAATCGCCCTTGCTGTCAAACAGCAGAAGCGTTAATGATTCAAAGCTGCTGGCAACGGAGAAGTTGTAATCCCTGCCTAATTTTTCACTGCCCATTATTAATGGATTTCCCTTATCAATTTTCATATATATACCCCGTCACTGAATGTATGATTTGATTATGCATTGATAAACAGTTTGAAAATAGCTTTCATGCTTCATCAATGCCGCCCTTGTCATACAGCTCTGTCATTGTCTTTTTATCAAGCTTGTAAAACTGCATTATAAAAATCGTCACGAGCCAGCCGCAGATAGGTATAATACAGTAGAAAAATATTGTCATCCATTTTAATGCAGGCGTCAGCGCATCCTCCACCTGAGGAAATACTTTTGAATATCCTATAAATGAAAGAGCTATGCCCACAAAACCTGTTCCAAGCGCTGAAAATGATTTGTCAACAAATGAAAATAATGCGCCCATAATGCCCGGAACAAAATGTCCGCTCATGGTATATTCATAATCCGTGCAGTCCGCGATCATCGGCACAACAATATTATTTGTTATCGACTTCACCCCGTTCAGCAGCGTAAATACCAGCAGAAACGCCAGCGTAATGCCGTTGATATGGAAAATGGAAACCCTGGTCAGGTCGCAGAATATCATCATCAGCATCAGGAGCGTCTGGAACAGAACGGCCAGCCAGGTGACATCTACCATGGCTTTTTTCTGGCCTACGCGCTGCGCATAATGTATTCCCAGATAGATAATGCCAAGGTTAGGCAGCCCGACAATAATGCCGATTATCCCGGCGAGCGGATAATTATCCATAAGTATGCCATACAGCATGACCAGAACGGTTGAATTGCCGTAGACCATTGCTGCAAATTTGTTTGATGCGGCCGCTATCACAAGCATTCGTATCGGTTTGTTATGTTTCAGGATTTCAAAATAATCGCGGAAATGAATATTTTCCGCCTTTGAGCCGTCAGTTTTTTCCAGCTGGAAATGCGCTGCATTGTCCTTTTCCCAAATTCCAAATATTGCAAGCAGAGTGCAGACTCCGGAAGCAATGACCACAGTCAGCACAAATTCGTCAAAAAGATCCGGATTGCTGAAGCTTCCGTATTTTGTGATAAGATACACCGATACATAGAACGCTACAAGGCCATGCGCAAACATTATAAATGTAGAATCAAAAAAAGTGATCAGCGGCCGCTGGCTGACATCATTTGTTATGACGGACTGTCCGGATTTTACGACCGCCGTCTGAAAGGTATACCCTATGATATAAACAGAATATACCGCAATAAAATACAGCGGCCTCAAAACAGCCGGCACCAGATGCGTTGTATGGTAAAGCATAAGAGAACTGGACGCCAGCAGTATATATCCAATTACCATAAAAGGCCGGAACTTTCCAAAACGCCCATTTGTCTTGTCAATAATAAAACCAATCAGCGGATCAGTAATGCCATCAAAAATCCTCATTCCTGTCAGGATAAACGATATCAGCACGACTCCCAGGCCGGCGATACCGTTTGCATAATAGGATACATAACCCATCATGGCCAGATACAGATTCGTTGAAGTATTATTTAATGAAAAAAGCGCGATCTGCCAAAGCTTCGCCTTGTTTTTTACAATCTTATTTGATGTAATCTCCATTTCACTCCCTGACCAGCTCTGTTTTATTCTTTTGAAGCTGTGCGGAATTACCGCATAAATTTTTATACCAAGTATGATATTATGTTCATTATATTATGTTTTATGTTATTTTCATAGTACTATTTGGAAAATTTTTGTCAAAAATCCAAAATAAAATCCCCGATATGCCCTATAATAAGCGTAATCCCGTTTTCTTATTTTGGAATTACGCTTATTATCGGGGATTTTCAGCCATTATTTCTGTTTTTTCAAATGCCTTCATAGTCAAATGCAGGGATAAAACTTTCATCTGCCGTACCTTCTTCCTGAATATAACCGTTTTTAACTCCAAGTTCCAATGCATAATCTATCAGTTCCTGGTATTCCTGCTCTGTTATGCGCCTGTCCAGTTCAGCATACTGCCTGACCTGCCAGACAGGCCTATACTGA
>CANRBP010000124.1 GCA_947628875.1 uncultured Lachnospira sp. | reverse complement strand
GTTGATCCGTACCTTCGTCCGCTTTACGATGCGCTCTACCAGATAATGGGCGCGGAAAGCTTTATGGCCAATATGGAGAAAGGCCTGATAGAAGTTGCGCCGCTTGCGTATATGAGAGGCAGGACGCTGGACAATGCCTATATAATCCTTGATGAGGCACAGAATACAACGCCTGCGCAGATGAAAATGTTTCTGACCAGGATAGGTTTCGGCTCAAAGGTCATTGTGACAGGCGATCTGACGCAGAAAGATCTGCCGAAGGATGCCGAATCAGGCCTTGAAGTCGCTGTGCGCGTGCTGTCTGAAGTTGATGGGATCGGCTTTTCAAATCTGACAAGCCAGGATGTTGTCCGCCATCCTCTCGTACAGAAAATCGTACAGGCTTATGAAGATTATGAAAACAGCCAGCATAAGCAGAAACAGCCAAAAAAATCAAATTACAGGAAAAAATAGCGCGCAGCATATAAATTTATATAAATTATCAGGAGCGCAGACAGATATGACGATTCAGATTGAATATGAGACAGAAGTTAAACTTGATCTCGACTACAGGCGCATCATCGAGCTTGTAGCCTGCCAGGCAGCCGAACAGGAAGGATGCCCGTATGAAACAGAGATTAATGTAGTACTGACAGACAATGAAAATATAAAGGAAGTAAACAGAGAATACCGCGGCATCGATGATCCGACTGACGTTCTTTCGTTTCCGATGATCAGCTATATCATTCCGGCAGGATTTGATGATATAAAGCAGGAACTCGAAAGTTCGCCGGAAGATTATTTTAATCCGGATACGGGCGAGCTGATGCTGGGGGATATAATGGTATCAGTAGAGAAAGTTATGGAACAGGCCGAAAAATACGGCCATTCAACAGAGCGCGAGCTTGCTTTTCTTATTGCACACAGCATGCTGCATCTGTTCGGCTATGACCATATGGAACCGCAGGAGGCTGAAATTATGGAAAAAAAGCAGCGCCAGATACTGGATACGCTTGGTATCAGGCGTTAATCGGAGGCATTAATGAAAAAAAATAAATTTTTAAAATTTATTCTTGCAGCATTTATTGTAGCTCTGTCCGCAGCTGCGTTAGAGGCGGCATGGCATTTTATCTCAAAAGGCAGCAGCCCGGAAACTCATATTGCGGTATCCGATGCAGGCGCTATGCCATCAGCAGTCCAGAAGGAAGAGCCGATGCAGGATATCCACGCCGGACAAGCAAGGAGCAGGCTGACAGGACTTTGGGTAGATGAAGCCGGCGCAGATAATGTGCCTTATGCCGTTATGTACAGCAATATTTATGATGCAATGCCGCAGTCGTCCATTGGGGAGGCTGATGTTGTTTTTGAGTCGCTTGTGGAAGGCGGCATTACCAGGCTCTGCTGCCTGTTTGAAAATAAGGACGCGCTGGAAAAAATCGGGCCGGTGCGCAGCTGCCGCACTTATTATCTCCTGTTTGCTAAGGAATTTGAGGCGGTATATGTCCATTACGGTTATTCGGAGTATGCGGAGCGTTATCTTGTACAGCCAGGTTTTCATTCGCTGGAAGGAATGGTATACTGTGATTTTTACAGGTCGTCAGACCGTGTTGCGCCGCACAATGCATACACTTCCTGGGCCGGCATAACCAAAAGCGCGCAGGAAAAAGGATATCCGCTGACATATGGTGAGACGTATGCATCTCCGTTTTTATTTAACACTGATGATGACAAGGCGGTCGTACTGGAACAGGGCAGTCCCTGCCAAAAAGCATATATGGGTTATCCGAACAATCAGCCATGGTTTGAATACGATGAGGCATCAGGCTCATATCTGCGATACCAGTTCGGCGGTCCTCAGATCGATGCCGAAACAGGCATGCAGCTGTCATTCCAGAATATTCTGGTCAAATATGTTACGCCGGCTTACTATGAAAACGGCACGCCTGATTATCGGATATACGGCTCCGGCAGGGGGCTTTACATAACAAACGGCATGGCTGCCGAGGTAATATGGGCAAAGGAATCCGAGACGGAGGGTCCGACAAAATATTATTACAGCGATGGAACGGAGATCGTCCTGAATCAGGGCAAGACCTGGATATGCCAGGTCGAAACTTCACAGGAGGTAAAAATCCTTGATAATTGACAATTCTGAGGAAAATAAAAGGCTGGCCGGACAGGCGCATGAGGCCGCGCGCCTTGCCTATGCGCCGTATTCCGGATTTAAGGTTGGCGCTGCTGCTCTTACGCAGGACAATATTGTTTATACCGGATGCAATGTCGAAAATGCCTCATATGGCGCATCAAACTGCGCCGAGAGGACGGCGGTATTTAAGGCTGTTTCAGAAGGACATGCCAGGATAGCAAAAATAGCGGTCGTGTCTGAGCATGGCGCATTTACGCCTCCATGCGGCATCTGCCGCCAGATACTTTCAGAGTTTATGGATAGCGGTGCGCAGGTCATACTTGAATCAGAGGAAGGCCTGTGCGCTTATACGATTGATGAGCTGCTGCCTCACCATTTTGAATTAAACGGCCATGTATAAATTTACTAAAAGATGAAAATAATAGCATTAAGGAGGTGAGGCTGCCGCACCGTAAAAATCAGCACATCAGATGCATCATATTGTATCTATATGTCCTGATGCGGCAGCCGCTGTAATGCTATGAAAAGAAATTCTTACATGATTGCGGCTGCGCTGATCGCAGTGCTGCTGGTGCTGTTTGGCATACTGATAGCTGCCGGGGATAAAAAGGAAAATGATCCGGAAGGTTTCAGCCAATATACGCATCCGGTTGTGGACTATGGCGTGTCGTCTGAAAGCCTGATTGTCAGGGCAGCAGGGGATCCGCTGCCAGACGGCGCAGTCAGGCAGCCTCAGACAGCTTCAGGAGAGACATATTACCTGATGCTGCAAAACGGACAAGTCAGAATTTACCGCGAAGATGGACGCACATTTTATGACTATGCTGATGTTGACCTGGAAATAATGCCTGTGGAGATCGTTGAACAGCTTAAACTAGGCCTTTATATTACCGGGGAAGACGAATTATATGATTTTTTGCAAACATACAGCAGTTAAAGAGGTTTACGGATTTGGGACAGATTGAAAAAATATGGGACTGCGCGGTTCTGGGCGGAGGCGCCGCCGGAATGATGGCTGCCATCACGGCTGCCCGGAACCATGCGCAGACAGTTGTTATCGAGCATACCGGCAGAGTCGGCAGCAAGCTGCTCCAAACCGGCAACGGAAAATGCAACTTCACCAACAGGAATATGTCAATGGACATGTATCAGAACGGGGATACGGCTTTTGTCAGCGCTGTCATCAGCCAGTTTGGCGTGGATGCCACGCTTGATTTTTTTAAGGGCATCGGTATTTACAGCAAAGAGAGAAACGGTTATATTTATCCGCATTCCGAGACGGCTGCTTCTTTACAGGATGCGCTCAGAATGGAGATGGAACGGCTCGGCGTCTGCGTGATGACGGAATGCGAGGTCGGAAGAATACGGCATATGCCGGAGGCAGTCGGATCAAACAGCCTTTTTTTACTTGATGCGCAGGGATTTGACAAGCCGCTGCGCGCGCGTTCTCTTGTGCTTGCAGCCGGTTCGATGGCTGCGAAAAAGACAGGCTCAGACGGTTCAGGCTACCGCCTTGCCAAGGCGCTTGGGCATACCATAAAAAAGCCGCTTCCTGCGCTGGTTCAGCTTGTAAGCAGCAATCCGCTGTGCAAAGGCATGGCTGGGGTGCGCAGCACAGGCCTTGTAACGCTTTTAATTGACGGGCGCGTCATTGATAAGGAACAAGGCGAAATACAATATACGGACTATGGCCTGTCAGGCATACCTGTTTTCCAGATAAGCCATGCCGCTGTAAGCGCAGCGGATTTACATAAAGATGTGCGTGTGGCGGTGGACATGCTGCCTGATCTTAACGTGCAGGAACTTATGCCTGAACTTCTTTTGCGGGCCGGTACAGAAAGCGCAAAGACACTGGAACAGTTTTTTTCGGGACTGCTGAACAAAAAACTTGTGCGTGCTGCCGCAAAGCAATGCGGACTTGATGCTGACAGCACTGTTGACGCAAAAAAAATCCGGAGGCTGCTTGCGCAGATTAAGGACTTTCAATTTGTCATTACCGGTTTTAAATCATTTGAGCAGGCGCAGGTATGCCAGGGCGGAGTGCGACTGCATGAGCTTGATGCACTGACTTTGCAGTCGAAACGCACAGGCGGCCTGTACTTTGCAGGCGAGATACTTGATGTTGATGGCAGATGCGGCGGATACAACCTGCAATGGGCATGGAGCAGCGGCTACGTGGCCGGACTGAATGCCAGCAGGCATGCGAAGCAGGCAGCAGGCTTTACAGGAACAGTCAAAGGGGCATAAATACGATATGGAAAAAAATGTTTTACGCATAAAACAGATAAAACTCAAGCCAGACCATACAGCGCAGCAGCTTGAGGCGGCCGTGTGCCGCGCGCTTCGGCTGCGCGGAGACGAGAGAGCGGATTTCAGGATATACAGGAAGTCCATAGATGCGCGGAAAAAACCTGATATCCGGTATGTATACACTGTTGACGTTTATGCGGTTGAATCCGGGAAAAAAAGGCTGGATCCAAAGCAGGCATTTGCACGGTGCAAGCCTGAAAAAAACGCCGGAAACGCCTCAGTTTCGCTTGAGCAGCTGCACATTTACAGTTTTCCGGCTCTCCCGGAAGTGCCGCGTCTTTCGGAGCGCGAGCGTCCTGTTATAATCGGCTTCGGCCCTGCCGGCATGTTTGCGGCTTTAAAGCTTGCTGAGGCCGGTTTGCGTCCGGTCGTCTATGAGCGCGGCGAGCCTGTAGATGAGCGGAGAAAGACAGTTGAGGCATTCTGGAACGGAGCTCCTTTAAATGCGGAATCCAATGTGCAGTTTGGGGA
>CANRBP010000123.1 GCA_947628875.1 uncultured Lachnospira sp. | reverse complement strand
CTTGCTTTGCAGGTCTCCGGGCAGAAATCCCAGCTTTTCGCCGGCTTCAATGGCCGGCCTGGTGAGTATGATACGGCCGACCTCGTTATTCTTAAACGCCTGGATTGCGCTGGCCATGGCCAAGTAAGTCTTTCCCGTGCCTGCAGGCCCCAGGCCGAATACTATCATTTTATCGCGTATCTGTTCGATATAGGCCTTCTGCCCTAGCGTTTTAGGCTTGACAGGCTTCCCGGCAAGGGTCCGGCATATTACTTCCGAATCCATCTCAAGCACCGCGCTTTCTTTATCCTCAAGGCACAGGGCAAGCGCATAATTGACGTCCTGCTCAAGAATGGCATTGCCGCGCTGCGCCAGCTCAAGCAGATTTTTCAATACATGCGCGGCGTGCCGGACGCCGTCAGGCGCTCCAAGTATCTTTACATCAGAACCTCGTGCGATAATAGTAACCTTCAAAGTTTTTTCAATTTTTTTTGCAAATTCGTCAAACTGGCCAAACACAGCACTGCTGTACTGCGCCGGCAAGTCAAATTTTTCTTCCACTACGCTCATCCGCTACCCGCTTTCTCATGTCCATCTCCAACAGGATCAAAATCCGCGACAGGCGCATATGAAAAAGCTGGCATACTGGCTGTCAGCGTGCCGCTCAGTCGGTAAACGATCCCATTTGAATCTATTTTAACACTATTATCCAGTATTTGCACTTTATTTTCCAATAATTCTTTCAGATACCGGTTGAGTTTTGCATACAGTATTTCCTCAGCTTCCTCAGGCTCGTATTCCTCCGTGCGCATCTCATATTCGAGGTAATCCTTGCTGCCGAGGCTGATTGGAAGGAAAAAGCTGTCTGTAAGCCTGAGCACTGAATTTTGAGTAAGAACATCTGCATTCACGTATCTTTGCAGCGAAAATCCTATCTCGATGTCAGTGCCGAAAAGTCCAATCATAAGTTTCCTTTTTTTGCGGCCCGTGTAATATTTTACTTCATGGCTGGCCTCCAGGCTGTCCTCATACGGCAGGAGCGTCTTTATCATGATATCGGCATCCGCCTGAGTATAGATTTTTTCTGTTTCCGTGCCTGCATCATCGATTATGCTGACTGCGCCTGATACAAGCACCTGGCCTTTTTTTACCGTATCCCCTTCTTTTACCAGCGGCGTGCCTTTCCGCGTGACTATGCTTTCAACCGTGCCGTCAGCCGATGCTACAATGTCGCGCTCGTCTTCCTCATTGACTGGTTCTCCCTTCGCGCCGTCATTTTCCTTGATATGTATGATCAGACGTGTGCCATTGATCTGTGCGGAAACCCAGGTGATATTGTCATATTCCGAGCGGAGCGAATGCTCAATGCTGCTGCAGTCTATGTCGCGCAGCGGCATTCCGGCATGGACGCCGATTGTACTGAGGTATTTAGCCAGAAAGCTGTCTGTGTACTCGCTGTTTCCCGTAAAAGAAATGTCCCATGCAAACAGGCTGCATGCATAAAGCATCAGGCCTGAAAGGCACATTCCGGCCAGGAACGAATAATGTTTCCTGTATTTGAACAGTACAAACCTGATGCCCCTGCGAAGCCGTATCCGCACGCGGCTGCGTGTTTTGTAACATATTTCTTTTAATTGCAGGAAATCTTTTCTTGATATCTTTCCGTCAAAACCATATTCTTTTTTGGAGACATCCCAAAAAAAAATGTTCCTGTGCCTGCACATGTTTAAAAAACGCTCCGGGCAGTCGCTCGTTACGCATACCACCACATAGTTGGAGGCTATCTTGGCCTGTCTCCACATGTTCCCTCCGCTTTGTTTTCTAAAACTCTATTTTTTTTATGCATCCCCTGACGGCAATCTCTTCATCATCATAATACAGTATTTCCAGCGCTTCGCCGCAGACTGTCAGCATGCCTTTCCTTGTCAGGAGCTTGAGCATGTCGCCCTCGTAGGAAACAATGGATTTGAAATTTTCAACATAAAGCTCATAATTGCCTATAGCAGTCACGACCGGCATGCCAAGGGTGGCGTCCTTCGTAAAATCCAAAGCTTCCGCCAAATTGTATTTTCTGGTCATACAAGCCGCCTTGAGTATGCATTTATATATTGTATGGCCGTGCGCGCCAAAATATGACACCAGCGAGCAAACGCCATATATGCAAACACTGTCGTGCAAATGCTGTCGCGCAAATATTTTCGTGCAAACGCTGTCGCGCAAACATTTTCGTGCAAAAATTCCTGTCAGTGCAAAAAAGAACGGCAGGTGAATAAACATCTGCCGTTCTAAAAATTGAACTAGTTAAATTTGCGTTTTCTAGCAGCTTCAGACTTTTTCTTACGTCTAACGCTTGGCTTTTCGTAATGTTCTCTTTTACGAATTTCCTGCTGAATGCCTGCTTTTGCGCAGTTCCTTTTAAATCTGCGCAATGCGCTATCTAAAGATTCGTTCTCTTTGACAATGACATTTGACATATCGCTACCTGACCCACCCTTCTGTTGCAAATTGTGCTGAACAATCCATACCAGGGTATCAACTAATCGCACAGAACATATTATAGCATATAATATGCATTCGTCAACTAAAAAATTGAAAAATTATAAAATTTATTGATTTATTAATTAATAAATTTTGCAGCAAATTCTTTAAAGCTGTTCAGTGCTGTAATCCCGGCATGGCGCATGTAACGCTTTTTATGCGTTTGCTACAGCTTCCGCTAAAGCCTCCATTGAATCCATATCAGACTCTTTAAGGACAGAACGGATCGTAACAGCCGGTTCAAGGACTGTCACATTTTTCATTCCCTGCAGAAGTTTGCGCATTGTATTTGCTGCACACGGCGCCCATGAACCGTTTTCAATAATGCCGACCGTCCTGTTCTGGTAGGCCTTTGATTCAAGATGGTGCAGGAAATCCTGCATACATGGGAATACTCCGCCGTCATAGCTTGCCGCAGCTACAACCATGCGGTCATAACGGAATGCATCTTCAATAGCCTCAGCCATGTCATCACGCGCAAGATCCGTGACTACAACCTTGCTTACGCCCTTATTCAGCAGAAGCTCTTTTAATTTTTCGGCTGCTTTAGCCGTATTGCCGTGTATGGACGCAACTGCGATCAGGACGCCGCTGTCCTCCGGCTTATAACTGCTCCATGTATCATACAGTCCTATATAGTATTCCAGTCTTTCCTTTAACACCGGGCCATGCAGAGGGCAAATCACTTTAATATCAAGTCCTGCTGCCTTTTTGAGCAATCCCTGTACGGCTGCGCCATATTTGCCGACAATGTTAAAATAATACCTTCTTGCCTCGCAGGCCCAGTCCTCGTCCGTATCCAGCGCGCCGAATTTTCCGAAGCCGTCAGCGGAAAAAAGTACCTTTTCACTGCTTTCGTATGTGACCATTACTTCCGGCCAATGCACCATAGGCGCCATATAAAAATTAAGCTCATGAGTTCCAAGGCTTAACTGGCTGCCCTCGGAAACTGTCAGTTTATTCTGCAGATCCAGATCAAAAAACTGTCCGAGCATCGAAAAAGTTTTTGCATTTCCGACTACAGACACATCTGGGTACAGTTCCAATAAGCGCTGTATACTTCCGGCATGATCCGGCTCCATATGCGAAACTATAAGATAATCCGGTTTCCTGCCGTCCAGAGCTTCCTGCAGGTTCTGCTCCCACGCCGCCATGCAGCGGGCATCTACAGTGTCCATAACGGCGATCTTATCATCTAATATAAGGTAAGAATTATAAGATACCCCGTTAGGCACAACATACTGGCTCTCAAACAGGTCTATTTCTTTATCGTCTGTTCCGATATAACGGATTGATTCTGATATTTCTGCTGCTTCCATTTTCATTTTCTCCTATCCTGATTCTATATCTGTGATGCAAGTATCTCCGGCGCTTTTGCAAGCAATGCATCGATGCCAGCCGGGTTTTTGCCGCCGGCCTGCGCCATATTCGGGCGTCCGCCGCCGCCGCCGCCGACAAGTCCTGCTAATGACTTTATCATATTTCCTGCATGCGCTCCCTTTGCAACAGCATCATCTGTCGCCATTGCAATCATGTGCACCTTGTCCGAACCCTGTGCGCTGACGATAAGCACAACTCCGGAACCAACCTTGTCTTTGAGCTGGTCGCCGAGATTGCGCAGTTCGTTCATATCAACATTGTCCACCTTCGCGGCAAGGAACTTCATTCCCTTAATCTCCTGGATATTTTCCGCAGTGCTGCCCAATGCATTATTTGCCAGCTGCGCTTTGAGCTTTTCATTTTCACCTGCAAGCAGATGTATTTCATCATTCATCGCATGAATTTTCCGTACAAGCTGAGAACTCTCGGTCTTTGCCGCCTCGCAGGCATCTTCAAGCTGCTTCTCAAGCTGCGCGTAATAATTGAGCACGCCCGTATCCGTAAGGGCCTCGATCCTGCGCACTCCTGCCGCAACGCCGGACTCAGATACGATCTTAAACAGGCGTATGCTTCCGGTATTGGCCACATGCGTGCCTCCGCAAAATTCCTTGGAGAAATCGCCCATGGATACAACGCGCACAGTTTCGCCATATTTCTCATCGAAAAGCGCCATCGCTCCGGTTTTCTTTGCCTCATCTATGGTCATGACCTCGGTTACGACTGCAAGATCCTCAGAAATCTTTTCATTTACCATGGCCTCTGTCTTTTTTAGCTCTTCGTCAGTCATGCTCTGAAAATGCGTAAAGTCGAATCTTAACCGCTCCGGGTTTACAAAAGAGCCTTTCTGCTGTACATGGCTGCCAAGAACTGTTCTCAGGGCTTTTTGGAGCAGGTGCGTTGCGCTGTGGTTTTTGCATGTATCTTTACGCTTTTCCTCATCAATGCGAATGGATACGGTATCTCCTGTCTTTATCATGCCGCGCGTCATGACGCCCACATGCCCGATCTTGCCCTCCGCTTTGAGCTTCAGCGCCGTCTCGTAGGCGTTGCAGCGGCGGTATTTCGGA
>CANRBP010000122.1 GCA_947628875.1 uncultured Lachnospira sp. | reverse complement strand
CTGCTTTTTCGACAACAGCCATCTTGCAGACCAGAAGCCACCTGTATGCCGGTTCTTTCAGTTTGCACCGCACGAATACCATTTCATGCTGCTTTCCGTTATAAACCAGTTCCTTAAAAGCCTCCCTGTCATCAGGATATATCAAAAGATCCATTCCGCAGATGATATCATCGCCAAATGCCCTGTAAAAGCGCTCATCCCCCATCCGGATAACAAGTTTGTTGTCAACTGTGCAATTTGCTTCAATAACTTCACTTTCAGATAATTCCATGCTTATTGGTAGCATTTACAACACCCTCATTCCTACATTACGCGATACTGATTTCCCCAAATAGTTTCACCACAGTTCAAACAAGCTTTACGCCTTGCTTTAAATTTAAAGATTATTGTATGTTTTATCAAGCGCCTGCTGTATGTCTCCGATTATGTCATCTGAATGCTCGATGCCCACAGACAGACGTATCAGATCAGGCTGCACGCCGGCCTCAATCAGCTGCTCTTCCGTCATCTGCCTGTGCGTATGGCTTGCCGGATGCAGAACAGAAGTACGCGCATCTGCAACATGCGTCACAATGGCGATCATGCGGAGGCTGTCCATGAATTTTACAGCCGTGTCACGACCTCCCTTCAGGCCGAATGAAATAACGCCGCATGTACCGTTCGGCATATACTTCTGCTGCAGTTCATGATAGCGGTTTCCCGGCAAGTCTGCATAATTAACCCATGCCACATGCTCATTGCTTTCCAGGAACTGAGCCACTTTGAGCGCATTTTCACAATGGCGCTGCATGCGCAGGTGCAGCGTTTCCAGGCCAAGATTAATCAAAAATGCATTTATAGGCGACTGAATCGAACCCAGATCGCGCATAAGCTGGGAAGTCGCCTTTGTAATATAGGCAGCCTTTCCAAACCTCTCCGTATAAATAACGCCATGATATGAATCATCTGGTTCTGTCAGTCCAGGGAATCTGCCCGGCTCCTTAGTCCAGTCAAAGTTACCGCTGTCCACGATACAGCCGCCGACAGTTGCCGCATGGCCATCCATATATTTGGTCGTTGAATGAGTCACGATATCTGCGCCAAACTCAAACGGCCTGCAGTTAACCGGGGTTGCAAACGTGTTGTCCACGATAAACGGTACGCCGTTTTTATGCGCAACAGCCGCAAACTTTTCCAGATCCAGCACGACAAGCGCCGGATTGGCCAGCGTCTCGCCGAAAACGCACTTTGTATTCGGCCTGAAAGCCGCCTGTATCTCTTCCTCTGACGCGTCCGGATCGATAAATGTTACGTCAATGCCCAGCTTCTTCATTGTAACGCCAAACAGATTGAACGTGCCGCCATATATTGCCGATGTGCTTATAAAGTGGTCTCCTGCCTCACAGACATTGAATACAGCATAGAAATTGGCTGCCTGTCCCGATGATGTCAGCATCGCCGCATATCCGCCCTCAAGGTCGCATATTTTTTTCGCCACGCAATCATTGGTCGGGTTCTGCAGCCTTGTATAAAAATAGCCTTCCTTCTCAAGGTCAAACAGCGCTCCCATCTCATCACTGGATTCGTACTTGAATGTTGTGCTCTGCACTATCGGCAGTATCCTCGGTTCGCCGTTCTTCGGCGCCCAGCCTCCCTGAATACATTTTGTCTCTATGCGATAATCACTCATTTTCATTTTTCCTTTCCGTAACTGTTGCACTGACCTTCGTTATCATTTTATTGTTCACCTCAAGCACGCGGAAAAAGACATTTCCGCAAGATGTCTCAAACTTCTCCCCATCTTCCGGGATCTTGCCCATCTTATAGATCAGGTAGCCGTTGATCGTATCAATATCTTCCGCCTCAAAAGAGATTCCAAACATGTCTTCAAGATCATCAAGCGGCGTCTGCCCTGCAAGTATATAAGAGCCATCAGGCTGCTGGCTGATCAATTCTTCCTCATCATCAAACTCATCAAGAATGTTGCCAACTATCTCCTCAAGAATATCTTCCATAGTGACGATGCCGGCCGTTTGGCCATATTCGTCAATAACCACTGCAATATGTACCTTCTTAGACTGCATTTCCTTGAACAGCACACTGATATTGCGTGTCTCAGGGATATAACTGGCATCAAAAAGCACCTGATGCTTCATATCAAACAAAGTCCGTTTGCGGTTTTCCGCATCCACGTAGACTTTAATCAGATCCCGAATATGCAATATTCCGATAATATTGTCAATATCATTCTCATAAACAGGATACCTCGAATAGCTCTCGTTCATGATAAAATCAAATGCTTCCTCTACCGTACTGCTGCTGTCGATAGCTACGATATTCTTCCGGTGTATCATAACATCGTGCGCCTGCTTCTCGCCAAACTCAAAGATGTTATTGATCATCTCAGCTTCGTTTTCCTTCAGCACGCCCTGTTCATGGCCTTCATTAACCATGTCCATTATCTCTTCTTCTGTTACATCTTCATCTTTTTTTCCCTTAGCCGAAAATTTCTTAAAAAATGAAGATAATAATCCTTCGTTCCCATCCGCGGGATGGCCATCGTTCATGTTTTAGTCCTTTCTTTTTGTATCGGCTGAATCTGCCAAAATATGCTTTTTAAGCAGTATAATTATACCATATCCTAAGCAGCGCCGTCAATCACTCCTGATCCATCTCAAGGCTGATAAGCAGCGCATGATTCACCTGGTTTATAATCTCGCTGTCAAGGTGACAGACTTTGTCTTTAAGTCTTTTCTTATCGATCGTCCGCAGCTGTTCAAGCAGGATAACAGAGTCCTTTACGATATCGTAACGCATGGAATCTATTTCTACATGAGTCGGCAGCTTCGCCTTGTTCATCTTTGAGGTAATTGCAGCGCAGATGACTGTCGGACTGTGCCTGTTGCCGGTATCGTTCTGTATTATCAGCACGGGACGTATGCCTCCCTGTTCCGAACCAACGACAGGCCTTAAATCTGCATAAAAAATGTCTCCACGTTTAATTACCAAAACTCCTCACACTCCCTAAAGCACTTTTTTACTTTAACCTACTCATAGTATCTCCAGCTTGCGGGCGTGTATTCAATTTTTATAAATTTTTTAAAGTCCATTGCTCATGAAAATAATCATGGCTTCCTATATATTCTCCATTGTAATAATAATTCCTCGGCACGCGCTTGTTCAAGTCGCAGACAAATTCATAATTGAATGTGCCTGCCAGCGCCGCGATTTCCTCTACCGTGATCGTACTATTGCCATCATGCCCAAAAAGCGTGACTATATCATTGCACCTGATGTCCTCGATGCCAGTCGCATCTACCATCATCTGATCCATGCAGACACGGCCGATGATCGGAGCGCGCCTGCCGCGTATCAGCACATAGCCTTTTGACGATAGCGCCCTCGGATAGCCGTCTCCGTATCCAACAGACACTGTGGCCAGTTTTGTTTCCCTCTGCGTTACAAAAGTGCCGCCATAGCTGACCGGTTCGCCTGCCGGCACTGTCTTTACCATAGTCACATGGCTTTTCAGCTCCATTGCCGGACGCAGGCTGACGCGCGACTTGTCAACTTCATCAGACGGATACATGCCGTACATCGCAATGCCCAGCCTCACCATGTCCATGCAGGCCTGCGGCATATCAATGACAGCTGCGCTGTTTGCGCAATGCCTGATACGGAAACGGATATTTTCTTTTTCCAAAACCGACAGAAAATGCTGAAATGCGTTAAGCTGCTTCTGCGCTGATGTCTTATCAGCCATATCCGAACCTGCAAAATGCGTAAAAATGCCCTCTACGTCCAGATTTTCAAGCTTCATGATCCTGCGTATCGTGTCGGCTCCGTCCGCATCAGGCTCAAGTCCGATCCGGCGCATCCCGGTATCCACCTTGATATGGCATACAGCCTTTTTGCCCAGCGCTTTTGCCGCCTCTGAAAGGCGCTTTGCCGTGCCGTAATCAAACACAGTCGCCGCTGCCTCTTTTTCGACAAGCGTTTTATATTCATCAGGATTTACAACTCCAAGTACCAGGATTGGTTTATCTATCCCATTTTCACGCAGATTGACCGCCTCATCAAGCGTTGCGACCGCATAACCGTATACAAGGCTGTATACCGCCTTTGCGATTGCCGCATCGCCATGGCCGTAGCCATCGGCCTTAACGACAGCCATCACCTTTGCCTGCGGCGCCGCAAGCTTTTTAAGCGCTTTCACATTATCTTCAACGGCTCCAAGGTCAACATCTGCATAAACTCTATAATATTTACCCATTTTTCGTTAATTTCCCTCTTTCACGTTTTGTTCGGCTCCTGCAAGTATCCGCGCCGCCGCGTCCGGCAGATCGCATGCCTTCATGCCGTATCTGCCATAATGTCCGGCACACGCATCACCGGCCAGGCCATGCACATATACCGCCATTTCCACTGCTTCACGAAAATCCGCGAACCCTGCGCACAGCATGCCTGCCATAATGCCGGTCAGCACATCGCCCGATCCGCCTGTCGCCATTCCGCTGTTTCCTGATGTGTTAACGTACACGCGCCTGCCATCTGTCACAACAGTTGCGGCATCTTTTAAGACGCATACTGCTGACAGTTCCCGCGCAAGCTCCCCTGCCAGCCTGACAGCGTTTCTTTTTATATAAGCGGCGTCCCTGCCAATAAGCCGCGACATTTCCCCAACATGCGGCGTCACAACAGTCCGCGCATCAAGCGATGCAAATTTTTGCCGCAGGCTGCGGTTCTCAGATAATATGTTTAATGCATCCGCATCTGCCACCAATGTCTTGCCGGTGCAGCCTGACAGCACGGTGTCCGTAATGCAGGCGGCGGCCGGTTCTAAAGATATGCCGGGGCCCAGCACGATGCAGTCTGCCCACTCACAGCATTTTGCCAGTTCTTCCTGATATTTTGGCGCCAGCATCTCACCTTCTTTATGTGTATAGCATGCTGTCAGCGCCTCCGGCACATTAGAAAGGACTGCAAGCCGGTTGTTTTC
>CANRBP010000121.1 GCA_947628875.1 uncultured Lachnospira sp. | reverse complement strand
TACTTTTGCCATAAATTCCTCCATTCCTGTGTCTTGCATGTCATTTATCCATTTCATTGTACTTTGTTTTAGAATACTCGTCAACCACAATCTCCCTGCTCAAATGCCCTGTTGAGCTCCTCGCAGCCTTCAAGCGCGAACCTGCCGTCTCTGATCAGGTCAACACGGCTGCTGTCCGCCATAACGGCTGTTATCCTGCCGATCTCATCATATGGGACCGTTATATCCGTATGGCAGTTAAAATACGCCTTTTCCGGTGCGCTCGTCCGCAGCCGCGATACTTCGTTATCCCTTGATATGATTTCTTTCCCATCGGGGTTATATACTGCGACATCTTCCGTCCTTGAATAACAGGTATCGCCTATGGCAAAATGCGGGCCCATTTTTTCCACGATAAGAATCGGCAGCTTATGGACGATATTGTACCGCCTTGCCATAACATAAGCAGAAGTGTTAGTGCCGATGGCAAACTCGCCAAGCGGCAAGGAGTCCTGGTTATAAAGTACATTTTCCCTGAAATATTCCCTGTTTTTTTTGTCATCATCAAAATTGCCGCAGGAATATTCACGAACCCAGCCGTCATCAAATACAATTTTCAAGTCTTTAAATTTGAGCCCGTTTAAATAAACCTCTCCCACATTTAAAGTGCCTTTTGTACCGGCCAGCACCGGAGATGTAAAAACTTCGCCAAGAGGTATGTTCACATCGGCCAGGCAATTTTCAAACACTGTCTGGCATGCATGGTCTTCAATATGCATAAGCCTGACCTGCATATCGGTCTTATTGCCGTTAGCGCCAATAATCTCAACATACTCAGCCTGATCAAGCACATCTATTATTTTCTGCTGGATCTGCCTGTACTGCTCATAATCCAGCGTGTTTATCCGCACCGTATCCGTAAATATTGCCTCAAAGTCGGAACCTATCTCAGGCACCGGATATGCAATGATCGTAAAGCTGCGCTCATCGCCTCTTATATATTCATTCACAATAGCTGAGGATTCGCTGTCATATCGCACTGACAGTTTCTGCTGCCGTTTGTCCAAATGAAGGCACTCCGGCCTGTCAGCCGGTTCAAACGGCTCCTCCCCGAATATCTCCATTACAGCAGGCCCGCCAAAAACAGCCGCCTCCGCCTTATATTTCTCATATGCATTTTTCAGCGCACCAAGCTTACGCTCCACAAACGGCGCATCAAGATAAAGCGCGCAGTCAAACCTGTGGTCATAGTCCATCTGCCTGTTCGGGCTTGTTCCAAAATAACCGATACGGCTGTCCATGCGCTTGTTTATTGTATGGACAGCCGCCCTGAATACAGTAGAGGATAATCCCAGTTCCTTAAACTGCCTGATCTCTTCCCTGACAAGCCGCTCAAACCCGAGGCAGTACCGGATATTTACCGTTTTTTTCTTGCTGATATCTTTATTTCCAAGTTCAAATCCTTTCCGGTACCCTTCAACAAACGTGTGAGCCATCGCCTCAATCTGCGCCTGAGGCAGAGAATTAAGGTAGGCTGCCGTGCGCAGCTCATTTTCTGTTATATATTCGCCAAACCAGTAAAGATAGCGCAGATCTGTCAGATCAGCCTCCATTATAATGCCTGATGCAAAAGACAGCGAACTGTCAAGCTGCTCACGCACACGGTACGCAATGCAGTCATCGCTGTAATCGCTGACATGCCAGTACACAGCCTGCTGCAAAGACTTATAGTAAGGCATGCGTTCATTTTCAAACATGCAGTATATTTCAATAAACAGCTCCATAAGAGCGGTCATTTCGGCCTGCCGCTGCTCAACCGCAAAAACGATCATGCCGCGTATCTCCACATAAAGAAATGATAAAAGCCTGCCATATTCCTCACCCATCTGTGCACATGCATATGCCGGATTTGCATAGCTTTTATCATACTGATTCTTTAGTATATCCTGATATAACGCCTTATTTTTCTGTTCAAGCACATCAAGCGGATACTGCCGCCACCGCCCGTCTGCTGTTTCCTCAAACAGTTCTAACATCTGCAGGATAAATCCTGCCGTCCTTGTAAAATAATCCGCGGCTGCTCCATCTAAGCCGCATGCAGAATAAATTTCCTTCACCCTTCCGGCGGACAGCTCAAACCGCTCCGCCAACAGTTCATCAACCATCTGCAATCTCCTTTATATTTATACTCCCAGTCCCATCAAAAATACGGACAGCATAAATATTGCCATAATGCCGCATACCATAGAACCTATCTTGGATAATGTATAAAATTTATCGTCCTCCTTGAAGCTGAGCAGTCCTATGATCGTGCCGATCGCCGCCATCATAAAGCTGAGCAGTCCGAAGCTGCCCACAACCGGCCCCGCCTCCCCGGCCGCCTTAAAAGAAAGCCATACTCCGTAACCGAAGGAAACCACGGCGGCGGCTCCCATTGCCGTGGAGATAGTTCCGCCCAGCGTCTGGCTTTTATCAGAAAACTTATATTTGTTAAATATCTTCATGTCCTATTCCTGTCTGTCCGCCTTTCTGCCTGCCGTCAGCCGTTTTGCCAGGCAGAAGCAGCCATACCCAAATACGCCGCCAAGCGTATTTAATATTAAGTCGTCAACATCACAGCTGCCAACTCTTGAAACGAGCTGGATCAGCTCTATGGCAAGGCTTAAACCGAATGTTCCCAAAAATACTCCAAGCAGCCTGGTTCTGTGTGCCGTCACCATAGGCAGGCAGAACCCAAAAGGCATAAATGCCACTATGTTGCCTGCGATATTTAAGAATACGGCTGTCGCACCAAGCTGTGAAAAATAGATTATAAATCTCCTTATTTCCTTAAAAGGCACCAGATTGTAGCGGTACTGCTCGGAAAATCCTGTCCTGCCAAACATTTCTGCAAAAAATACAAAATACACAAGGGCTGCAATATAGCTGATAAACACCAGCCACTTTATGGCTGTTTGTATATTTTTCCTGCTCATTCCACCCCTCATCAAAACAGCGTCTCTGATTTATGCGCCAGCAGCTTCGCTCCGCTGACCACCAGCATGACGCCGGCCGTCAATCCAAACACCAGCGTCAGTATGCCGAATGTCAGGCTGCACGCACCCGCAGATTTTATTTTTTTATATGCTCTTTCATCCATTTTTATTGCTCTCCTTTTAAAACTGCAGCTGTTTTCATTGTATGCCATATTCCTGATAATACGCATCGATTGCGGCCTTAATCTCATCATTTATGATAATCTGCCCCTTATACGGACGGTTATACAGATGTTCCACAACCTCTCCCATCGTCACAATGGCATTTGCTTCAAACCCATACTTTTCTTTTATCTCCTCAAGCGCGCTCTTAGTGCCTTTGCCGCGCTCCATTCTGTTGAGCGAAACCATAAGTCCCATAATTTCAACCTGTCCCTGTGCCTGTATGATCGGGAAAGTTTCCTCAATCGACTTTCCGGAGGTCGTTACATCCTCAATTATAACAATTTTATCGCCATCGCGAATCGGACTGCCCAGGAGTATTCCTGCATCTCCATGGTCTTTTGCTTCCTTGCGGTTTGAACAATAGCGTATCTCTTTGCCGTACAGCCTTGCATAGCTTATGGCAGCCGCAACGCTCAGCGGAATCCCCTTATATGCGGGTCCAAACAGCACATCAAAATCATCACCATAGTGTTCATGGATCGCCCTTGCATAGTAATCTCCAAGCTTTTGCAGCTGCGACCCGGTCACATAAAGTCCTGCATTCATGAAGAATGGCGATTTTCTTCCGCTCTTTAATATAAATTCACCGAACCGCAGCGCGCCGCAATCTACCATAAATTCGATAAACTCCTGTTTATACTGCTCCATTTTTCCTGATTCCTCCTTATAAAACCAACTTTTCAGGCTTATGAGCCGAAATGCTTATCTGACGCATCCGATAAGCTCATGTATGTCCTCAACATCGTTTTGCTTCATATACGCCTCAATACCGTCAATTACCTTAATTGTCGTCATCGGGTCATGAAAATTGGCCGTCCCGACTGCTACGGCCGTTGCTCCTGCCATAATAAATTCAAGCGCGTCCTCGGCGCAAGTGATCCCTCCCATCCCGATAACAGGCACTTTAACGGCATTTGCCGCCTGATAGACCATGCGCACCGCTATCGGATGTATTGCAGGCCCGGACAAGCCGCCTGTCTTATTTGCAACTGCAAAACGCCTGCGCGCAACATCTATTTTCATTCCTGTAAGCGTGTTTATCAGCGAGACTGCATCCGCTCCGCCTGCCTCAACCGCCCTTGCCATCTCGGCTATATCCGTTACGTTCGGGCTCAGTTTCATGATCACAGGCTGCCTGGCAGCTTTTTTGACAGCCTGCGTGATCTGCTCTGCCGCCTTCGGATCCTGCCCAAACGCAATACCGCCTTCCTTTACATTAGGACACGAAATATTGATTTCAAGAAGATCAACAGGCGCATTCCCGAGCTGGTTTACTGCATCTACATAATCTTCTTTTGTCCTGCCGCAGACGTTCACGATAATCTTTGTATCAAACTGTTTTAAAAACGGCACATCTCTTTTCAAAAATGTTTCCATTCCGGGATTCTGCAGGCCGACCGCATTAATCATGCCGCCGTAAGTCTCAGCGATCCTTGGCGTCGGATTGCCCGGCCACGGCACATTTGCCACGCCCTTTGTGGTCACGGCGCCAAGCCTGTTAAGATCAATATATTCCCCATATTCCATGCCTGAGCCGAAAGTCCCTGACGCCACCGTCACCGGGTTTTTGAGCGTCACTCCTGCAATCTCCACCGCCATATTCAACGACTGCGCCATCAGATCTCGACCTCCTTTGCATCAAACACAGGCCCTTCCTTGCATACGCGCTTATTGCGCACCTGCGAATGTTCATCTATATCAGCAGAATTGCACACGCATGCCAGGCATGCGCCAATACCGCAGGCCATCCGCTCCTCAAGGGAAATATAGCAGGCCATGCCCTGTTCCGCTGCATATTCCTTGACAGCGCGCAGCATAGGCAGCGGC
>CANRBP010000120.1 GCA_947628875.1 uncultured Lachnospira sp. | reverse complement strand
GAGATGGGTACGCGGCGGTCGGCGCTGGCGGTTGTTGTTATCCAGTGCATGATAGCATGGCTGGCGGCTCTGCTTGTGCGTCTGGCAGGCATGGCATTGGGGCTGGCCTGATGCAAAATAATTATTATGGGTAAATAAATTAGGAGGCAATATGAAATATATCGGTGCAGGTGTTTTGCTGGCGGTTGTCGTTGGGGTGTATCTGGCAGTGTCTTATTTGCGCGGCAAGGTTATGGGGCAGGACGGAAAGTCAGGCGGATGCAGCGGCGGATGCGCCGGATGCGCGCAGAGCGGAAGCTGCGGCATTGAATCTCAGGACAGGAAAAATAAAAGTTTATAAAAATTTAATATAATAATTTTTAGGAAGAAATTTTTTAAATAAAGTTGAGATTTTTTAAAAATATGTTATAATAATAGTCAAGTCATATAGAACGTGAATCTAAAAACAACTAAGAGGAGATAAGGCTATGAATAAGGGAAAAAGTAAAATAAAATTCAGGTTGCGTATTTTGTTGATGATTTTAGTTCCGGTGTTTGCTATTTGCCTGTTTTTAGGCGTTGTTGCCGTTTTTGAGGTGAGCAAGGTAGGCAACAGGGGAATGCGTGATGAGCTGGCAAGCTTCTGTTCAGCCACGCTTGAGCGGTATAATACTTACAATGATGATAAGTATACATATAACAACGGCGTGCTGATGAAAGGAAATGTGAAGATCAGCGGCGATTATGCCGCGATAGATGCGCTTAAAGAGGATACGCAGCTTGAGACAACGATCTTCTGGGGTGATACGCGCGTGCTGACAACGCTCAAAAATTCGGAGGGCAACCGCAACGAAGGCACGAAGGCGGACAGTTCTGTTGTCCATCAGGTTATTGACCTTGGACAGACAGTGTATGTTGAAAACCTTAAAATAGGCGATACTAACTATTGTGCATACTATATTCCGCTCAGGCAGGAAGGAAGCGATGAGGTCATTGGCATGGTATTCGCAGGCAAGCCGAAGACGCTGTTTGAGGAAAGCATTACCACGGTAATCATCGCAATCATTGGCCTGGCTATAGCAGGCATGGTAGCAGCCGGAATTGTAGGTTCGCTGCTTGCGCAGCGCATGGCGAAGTCCATGATATATACAAGCAACGAGATAAAGAAAGTTGCAGACGGCGTGCTTCATTATGAAGAAAATACAAAAGCTGTTTCAAGAGGTGATGAGATTGGCGATATCTCACGTGCGACCAGGGAAGTTGTTGAACAGCTGACGAACATCATAGGCGATATTGCGGATACAAGCTCGCGTATGCAGGAATTTGCAGTTAAGTATGTTGATTCCTTCAAGGCGATTGATGAGAATATCAGCAACATGGAGGCGGCTGCCGGAGAGATCGCAAAGGGAGCGACATCACAGGCAATGGAGACGCAGACTGCTAACGAGGGAGTTATCAATATCGGACTTGCTATTGATGAAATTTCCGGAAGCGTGGAATCGCTGGACAAGAGCACGGAAACCATGCGCGATTACAATAAGACGGTTTATGGAACAATCAAGCAGCTGGCTTCGATCAGCCAGAAGACAAAGGAATCTGTGCGTTCTGTATATGAGCAGACATATGCGACCAATGAATCTGCAAACAATATCCGCTCTGCTACTGATATGATTACGGATATCGCCAGCCAGACGAACCTGCTGTCCCTGAATGCAAGCATTGAGGCGGCCAGGGCAGGCGAGATGGGCAAAGGCTTTGCCGTTGTTGCTGATGAGATACGTACACTGTCTGAACAGTCCAGGACTTCCGCAGAGGAAATTGTCAGGATTATCCAGACGCTTATCAGCAATTCTGACCTGAGCGTGCAGACAATGGGAGATCTGAGCCATATCATTGAAGAACAGGGCAAGATGCTTGAGCAGACGGAGCAGGTATTTGATGCGCTGAATCATGAAGTTAACGGAGTAGCGGACGCAGTTGCCAATATCGCAGGGGAGATAAAAGCACTCAATGATGTTAAGATGTCCGTGACGGAGGTTGTTGAGAGCCTTGCAGCCCTTTCTGAGGAAAATGCGGCGAGCGCTCAGGAGACATCTGCAGCTATGACCAGCCTGCAGGGAATTGTTGAGGATTGCGCCAGCGATACGCAGAAAATCGTGGATATGGCAAATGCACTGACGCAGAATACAAACAAGTTTTCTTTCTAAATATAGCATATGCAGACATGACTGCCCTGAGGCGAAGTTATTCGCCTTTCGGCAGTCTTTTTGTGATACAGGAGATTGCATATTTATTGTTTTTAAAAAAAAGCTTGAAGGTTACGTAAGGTCATCTTTTATAATAAAAATACAGGAATGTGTGGCATATTTAAAATAAAAAAATTAATGAAAAAGGAGCAAAAGTATGAAAGGGATTATTTTAGCAGGAGGTTCGGGGACAAGGCTTTATCCGTTGACAATGGTAACGTCAAAGCAGCTTCTGCCGATTTATGACAAGCCGATGATCTACTATCCGATGTCTGTGCTGATGAATGCCGGTATCCGGGATATCCTCATTATTTCCACGCCGCAGGATACTCCGCGTTTTGAGGAATTGTTAAAGGACGGAAGCCAGTTTGGAGTTCATCTGTCCTATGCCGTGCAGCCAAGTCCTGACGGCCTTGCGCAGGCTTTTATCATCGGCAGGGAATTTATCGGAAATGATACTGTTGCCATGGTGCTGGGCGATAATATTTTTGCAGGCCACGGGCTGAAAAAGCGCCTGCGCATGGCTGTGGAAAATGCAGAGACCGGAAAAGGCGCAACGGTATTTGGCTATTATGTTGATGATCCTGAGCGTTTTGGCATTGTGGAATTTGATGCGAATGGGAAGGCGGTATCCATAGAGGAAAAACCAGCCAAGCCAAAGAGTAATTATTGCGTTACAGGCCTGTATTTTTATGATAACAGAGTGGTAGAATATGCAGAAGGGTTAAAGCCAAGCGACAGGGGAGAACTGGAAATAACAGACCTTAACCATATTTATCTTGACAGGGGAAGCTTGAACGTGGAGCTGCTCGGACAGGGATTTACCTGGCTTGATACCGGAACTCATGAGAGCCTGGTTGAGGCGACCAATTTTGTGAAAACAGTAGAATCGCATCAGCACCGCAAGATTGCATGCCTTGAGGAGATAGCTTACCTTAACGGCTGGATATCAAGGGAACGCGTGCTGGAAGTATATGAAATACTGAAAAAGAACCAGTACGGCCAGTACTTAAAAGATGTGCTGGACGGAAAATATGTTGATAAATTGCATTAATAAACGATAAAGATATGGGAGGAAGGAATATGACGATTATTGTAACCGGCGGCGCAGGTTTTATTGGAAGCAATTTTATATTTCATATGCTCGATAAGTATCCGGAATACAGGATCGTGTGTTTGGACTGCCTGACTTATGCAGGCAACCTGTCAACGCTCGAACCGGTGATGGGCAACCCGAATTTCAGGTTTGTAAAAGACAGCATCACAGACAGGGAAGCCGTGTACAGGCTTTTTGAGGAAGAAAAACCGGATATCGTAGTAAATTTTGCGGCTGAGAGCCATGTTGACCGCTCAATCGAAAATCCGGAGATTTTTCTTGACACTAATATCAAAGGCACAGCCGTGCTGATGGATGCATGCAGGAAATATGGCATTGGGCGTTACCATCAGGTGTCAACTGATGAAGTTTATGGAGATCTTCCGCTGGACAGGCCTGATCTTTTCTTTACGGAGGAGACGCCTATCCATACGAGCAGTCCATACAGTTCGTCCAAGGCGGCGGCGGATCTGCTGGTATTGGCATACCATAGGACGTATGGCTTGCCGGTGACGATAAGCCGCTGCTCAAACAATTACGGGCCGTATCATTTCCCTGAAAAGCTTATTCCGCTGATGATAGCAAATGCGCTGAATGACAAGCCGCTGCCTGTTTACGGCAAAGGTGAGAATGTCCGCGACTGGCTGTATGTGGAGGATCACTGCAAGGCTATCGACCTGATTATCCATAATGGGAAAGTCGGCGAAGTCTATAATATCGGCGGCCATAATGAGATGAAAAATATAGATATTGTAAAGATTATATGCAAAGAACTGGGTAAGCCGGAAAGCCTGATCACTTACGTGGCTGACCGCAAGGGGCATGATATGCGTTATGCGATCGACCCGTCAAAGATACACAGGGAGCTCGGATGGCTGCCTGAGACAGCATTTGCGGATGGCATAAAGAAAACTATACAATGGTATCTTTCGCACCGTGAATGGTGGGAGACGATAATCTCAGGCGAGTACCGGAATTACTATGAAAAAATGTACGGCAGCCGGCTGTAAGAGGAGGGCATAATGAAAGTATTAGTGACAGGCGTGGGCGGACAGCTCGGGCATGATGTGGTCAACGAGCTGGTGCGGCGCGGGCATGAGGCGGCAGGTTCGGATATTGCGCCGGCCTACTCAGGCATCATGGATAACACGGCCGTAACCAGGGCGCCTTATGTGCAGATGGACATTACAGACAGCGGATGCGTGAAAAAGGTTATGGATCAGGTGAAGCCGGAAGCGGTCATTCACTGTGCGGCATGGACAGCCGTAGATCTGGCGGAGGACGAGGACAAGCAGGAAACAGTTTACCGCGTCAATGCGGACGGCACAAAAAATATTGCTGTTTGCTGCGGACAGATGAATGCAAAAATGGTCTATATCTCTACGGATTATGTATTTGACGGCCAGGGTGAGGAGCCGTGGGATCCTGACTGCAAAACATATGCTCCGCTCAATGTTTACGGAAAAAGCAAACTGATGGGCGAGCAGGCTGTAGCTGAAAATCTGGACAGCTATTTTATTGTCCGCATCGCATGGGTATTTGGCGCCAACGGCAATAATTTTATTAAAACCATGCTGAAAGCAGGCAGCACGCATGACCGGCTGACAGTTGTAAATGACCAGATCGGCACACCGACATACACGGCGGATCTGTCGCGCCTGCTGGCGGACATGGTGGAGACATCGAATTATGGATATTATCATGCCACCAATGAGGGAGGCTATATAAGCTGGTATGATTTTGCAAAAGAGATTTTCAGGCAGGCAGCCGCGCTCGGGCATGAAGCTTATGATGAAAAGCATCTTGAGGTAGTTCCTGTGACAACGGAGGAATATGGCGTATCAAAGGCAAAACGGCC
>CANRBP010000119.1 GCA_947628875.1 uncultured Lachnospira sp. | reverse complement strand
TTCGGCCTGATGATGCCGCCCTCGCCTGCCATCGCTGAACCGATATCCTGCACCCAGCATTCTCCGTCAGCAAACGCCTGCACGCCGCCCAGATAATCATATCCGCTTATCTCGTAAACATTTTCCAGCCCGGGTACTAAAGCCGCGCTTATGCCATCTTTAAGCAGATGCTCTTCAAAGGCTTCCGGTGAAATTTTTCGCGTATTGCAGCATACATATGTTGTTTTTTCCCTCTCAAATCCTTTCAGCATCTGCTCGATTTTTTCATCTGAATATGTTTCCTGCCATAGCTGCAATATCCATAACGGCATAGAATAATAGACAGACATCCATTTCGCCGGATCCAGGCTTTTTGACGGATAGGCGACCTTGTCCATATCACGCGCAATTGACCTCAGAACGCCGTTCACATATCCCTTCAGCGTGCCAAACCCTCTTTTTGCAGCAAGCTTGACTGCCTCGTTACATACGGCCGAAGCAGGCACCTTGTCCATATATTTAAGCTGATAAACTGACATTTCCAGCAGGCTGCGGATAAGCGGTTTCTGCCTGTCAGCCGGCGTTTTTGCAAACCAGTTGATAATATAGTCAAGTTCCAGCTTTTTCTCAATCGTTCCCTGAGCCAGGCGCATTATAAAGCTTCGCTCTTTTTTCTCTAAATACTGGTATTTTGCAAGCGCATCTCCGATAACAACATGGCTGAAACTGCCTGTTTTTTCAAGTTCAAGCAGGATATCCAGCACTACCGCCCTCAGATTGACACGCATCTTATCTGTCGTCACTGCTGCGTCCTCCAAACAGTATAATCAGCCGTAAAAGCTGCAAAATTGCCGTTGCAGCAGCAGCCACATAAGTCAATGCTGCCGCCGACAGTACTTTTTTCGCTTCCCCTGCTTCCCTGGCCTGCAAGATGCCGTTTGCCTCAAGCTGATACAGCGCCCGGCTTGAAGCGTTAAACTCAACCGGAAGCGTTACAAGCTGAAACAGCACCGCCGCCGAAAACAGCAGAATGCCAAACGTGATCAATGTATGGTTAAAGCTGAATACAACACCGGCTATGATAAAAATCCATGAAAGGCCTGAGCCGATGTTTGCTACCGGCACAAGCGCCGTGCGCAGCGACAGCGGCATATATCCTTTGGCATGCTGAATCGCATGTCCGCACTCATGCGCCGCAACACCGATGGCCGCAATAGATGTTGAGCCATAAACGTCATCTGACAGGTTAAGCACTTTCTTTCCCGGATGATAATGGTCAGTCAGCCTGCCGGGCACATGGCATACCGCTACATCATAAATTCCCTGGGACTGCAGGATCCTTTCCGCCACCTGCGCGCCTGTCAGCCCGCACCGGCTGCCTACCTGCGAATACTTTGAAAACGCTGAATTAACACGAAACTGTGCAGCCAGAGACAATACTGCTGCAATTATCATCAGAAGATAAGTCGGGTCGTAGTAATATCCATAATACCCGTATCCAGCCATTAATCCTATCATAACAACACCTCATTTCTGCTCTTTCCTTAACAAGCAAATTAATGAATAAAAATTAATACACTATTTTTTATATATCAGCCTTACGGCCAAGCATCAAGCCTGCCTCCACAGGGAATCCCCGGAGGAAATCTCCTGCCGCCATGCGTTTTTTCCCTTCAAGCTGAATGCTGCTGACTTCAAGGCTTCCCTCGCCGCATCTTATGACAAAGCTGTCCTTATTTACAGCGGTAACTGTTCCCGGCTGCGCCGCCGCGGAATCCTGCTCGCTTATAACATCAGCAGACCATATTTTTAGGATTTTTCCGTTAAGGTACGTGTAAGCGCTCGGCCAAGGATCAAGTCCTCGTATAAGCCTTTCCAGTCCTGCCGCCGTCCTGGAAAAATCCATTTCGCCCATAGGCTTTTTAAGCATTTTGACATATGTTGCCGCCGACTCGTCCTGCGGAACAGGTTTAACCGTACCTGCCTCAACAGAATCTAATGTTTTTACAAGAAGCTGCGCGCCGATTTTGCTCAGGCGTTCAAACAGGCTTCCCCCGGTTTCCTTCTCATCAAGCTTTACCTGCTCGCGCAGCAGAATGCCGCCGGTATCAACGCCCTCATCCATCAGCATTGTTGTAACGCCTGAATATTCCTGCCCGTCAATGACCGCCCACTGGACAGGCGAAGCGCCCCTGTACGCCGGCAGCAGCGAAGCATGCACATTGATGCAGCCAAACGGCGGCATATGGATTATTTCCTTCGGAAGAATCTGCCCAAATGCAACTACTACTATAACATCAGCCCCATATGAATGCAGTTTTTCGATAAACTCAGGATCCCTGGCGCGCTGCGGCTGAAGCACCGTCAAATTATGCCTGCATGCCGCCTCCTTCACAGGAGAGATCGAAACTGCGCCGCCCCTGCCTTTAGGTTTGTCCGGCTGCGTCACAACAGCCGCGACCTCATGGCCGGCCTGCAGAATCGCCTCCAGCGTGCCTACTGCAAAATCCGGCGTTCCCATAAATATAACTTTCATCTATTCTCCTTCGCTTTCAACATCCATCAGCTCGCCTTCAACCCTGTCTACATACATTTTCCCGTCCAAATGCTCTATTTCATGGCACAGGCAGCGTGCAAGCAGTTCCTGCCCCTCAACTGTATATTCATTCATGTTTTCATCATAAGCCTTTACCTTTACATAATTCGGCCTGGTTACAATGCCAACTTTCCCCGGCACGCTAAGGCAGCCCTCCTGTCCGCTCTGCTCTCCGCTTGTCTCAAGAATCACCGGATTAATCAGAACTAGCGGATCATCGCCGCAGTCTATGACTACAAGCCTCTTTCTTATTCCAACCTGAGGCGCGGCAAGCCCTACGCCGTTCGCTTCGTACATAGTATCAAACATATCGCCTATCAGTTCTTTGATCTTAGGCGTCATTACAGTAACCTCTTTTGCTCTTTTGGTCAGGATCTCGTCTCCCAACACCCTGATATTCCGAATTGCCATATTATCCGTTCCTCCGTTTATTATATTTGCTTTTTATTATATTATTACTCTGGCTGCCATAAATCACGCCCCCGTCTGCTGCTGCCTGCTATATAATGTCATACTGTACTGTGATCTGCCTGAATGCAGGATTATCACGGACATATTCCTCAACGCGGTCTTTATAGGCTATAAGCGGCTCAGTTTCAGGCGCTTTGACATACATCGTCTGATTATAATAATCATTTCTCTTATATACGCTGTCCGGAACAGGTCCTATGCACTCAGTCTGTTCCTGATTCTGCCCCTTATTCTGTGCCTTGAGCAGCGCGCAGCCATTTTCAAGCTGTTCCTCATTTTCTGACGAAAGGCTTATCTTTAGCATACTGCGCACCGGCGGATAACCCATTGCCTCACGAAAAGCTATCTCTTCCCTGTAGAACTGCTTATAATCCTGGCTGACGGCCGCTCTTATGCTGTAGCTGTCAGGCGTGTACGTCTGTATGACGACCTCTCCCTGCCTGCTGCCCCTGCCCGCCCTGCCTGCCGCCTGCACAAGCAGCTGGAAAGTCCTCTCCGATGCCTGATAATCACTGCTGTAAAGCGACATGTCTGCCGCAAGTACGCCTACGAGCGTCACAGCCGGAAAATCATGCCCCTTGACGATCATCTGCGTTCCCACAAGAATATCCGCCCTGTGATCCGCAAATGCTGACAGTATTTTTTCATGCCCTTCCTTTCCTCCTGTCGTATCCATATCCATGCGCAAAACCCTTGCCGAAGGATACATTTTGTGCAGAAGCGCCTCAACCTGCTGCGTCCCTGCCCTGAACCCCGAAATGTATTTTGAACCGCATGACGGGCAGGCAGATACCTGCGGCTGCTCATATCCGCAGTAATGGCACATAAGGCGTCCGTTGCTGTGCGCCGTCAGGGACAGATCGCAGTGAGGACAGCGCATAACATGGCCGCATGAACGGCATGAAATAAACCCTGCATATCCGCGCTTGTTTAAGAAAAGCATCGTCTGCTCCTGCCTTTCAAGGCGGTCAGCTATCATTTGCTGCAGCTGCATTGAAAACATCGAGCGATTACCCTGCTTTAATTCCTGCCGCATATCCGCTGTATAGACTTTCGGAAGCTCGCATTCCTTCGCCCTGTGTTCAAGCTCCATCAGCACATATTCGCCGCGAAGCGCACGGAAATATGCCTCCATTGACGGCGTTGCAGAGCCAAGCACCACCGATGCTCCCGACTGGCCTGCAATATGGCAGGCTGTTTCTCTTGCATGATACTTCGGTGACTGCTCGCTCTTATAAGCCGCCTCATGTTCTTCGTCTATAACAATCAGTCCGATATCGGGAAACGGAGTAAACAGCGCTGAGCGCGGCCCTATCATTATGCTGATTTCCCCATTCATCGCGCGCATGAACTGATCATAGCGCTCTCCCTTGGACAGCCTCGAATGCAGTATGGAAACTTTGCCGCCAAAACGCATGTAAAACCTCTTTACAGTCTGAAATGTCAGCGCTATCTCCGGAATCAAAAGTATAGCCTGCCTGCCCCTGCTCACAACATGCTCTATCATTTCCATGTAGCAGAGCGTCTTTCCGCTCCCTGTAATGCCATGGAGCAGATATATCCTGTGAAGGCCAGCGTCATAATCAGCGCAAAATGCATCTACATTTTCCCTCTGCTGCCTGTTTAAGCTTAAACGCTGGACGCCTGCCTCAGCATTAGCGACAGGGTTCCTGTAAATATTTTCTGACTGGATACGGACAAGACCCAGCTCCTCCAATGCCCGGATTGACTGGGTTGAAACATTCAGCTCATTTTTTGCCTCTTCCAGAGCTATAACAGGCCTTTGAGCCAGCGCCTCCATAAGCCTTGCCCTTGCCAATGCATGTTTGCGCCTGAAACTGGCAGCCTGCTCTTTTGCATTTTCGGGCATAACCGTCAGCACTACCTGTTTTCTTTCCTGATGCCGCACTTTCTCTTTCACGGGTATGACCGTCTTTAAAGCCTGGTTCATTGTAGAACCGTAGTAATTCTTCATCCAGGCTGCAAGCTCGATCATGCGCCCCACTGCCTGCACCTTTCCCGGCACAATGCCCTCTATTTCCTTGATGCGTCCTGCATCAAGCTTCGGCTGGTTCCCCGTCCCTATGACATATCCGGTGATGAGCCTGTTTCCTTTTCCAAACGGGACACGCACCATGACCCCTGGCT
>CANRBP010000118.1 GCA_947628875.1 uncultured Lachnospira sp. | reverse complement strand
ATTTCTGAAGCCTTTGACAGGCAGGATCTTGAAAGGAAAAAGGCCGAAGCAGGCAATAAAGTCTGACAGGCAGGATATTGACATAGTTAAAACTTTGTCATAAAATGTCAATTAATTATCAGGCTATCGGGACTGTCAATACGGGCAGCCTGTAGTTAAATATTAAAATCGCTGGAGCGATGAGAAGTAGGAGGAAAAAAGTGGCACGAGTTTATAATTTTAGCGCAGGTCCGGCAGTTTTACCGGAAGAAGTTTTAAAAGAAGCAGCAGCAGAAATGCTGGATTACCAGGGAAGCGGCCAGTCCGTTATGGAGATGAGCCACCGTTCTAAAGTGTATGACAACATAATTAAAGAGGCGGAGGCTGACCTGAGGGATCTGATGAAAATCCCGGACAATTACAAAGTACTGTTTTTGCAGGGTGGCGCTTCACAGTTCTTTGCAGAAGTTCCAATGAACCTGATGAAGAACAAGAAGGCTGCATATATCATAACCGGCCAGTGGGCAAAGAAAGCCTATAAAGAGGCGCAGATCTATGGTGATGCGGTTGCAGTAGCGTCCTCTGAGGACAAGACATTTTCCTATATTCCGGATTGCTCCGACCTGGATATCCCGGAAGATGCGGATTATGTATATATCTGTGAGAACAATACTATTTACGGGACAAAGTTTAAGACGCTGCCAAACACAAAGGGGCATATACTGGTAGCTGATGTGTCCTCCTGCTTCCTGTCAGAGCCGATCGATGTGACAAAGTATGGCGTTGTATATGGCGGCGTGCAAAAGAACATAGGCCCTGCAGGCGTTGTGATCGCAATTATCCGCGAAGATCTGATTACAGATGACGTTCTGCCTGGCACGCCGACATTGCTTAAATGGAAGACGCAGGCGGACAATGATTCGCTGTATAACACTCCGCCTTGCTATAACATTTATATCTGCGGCAAGGTATTTAAATGGATAAAGAAGATGGGCGGCCTGGATGCCATGAAGGCGCACAATGAGAAGAAGGCAAAGATACTTTATGACTTCCTGGACGAGAGCAAGATGTTTAAGGGAACAGTTGTGAAGGAAGATCGCTCGCTGATGAATGTTCCGTTTGTGACAGGCGACAAGGAACTTGATGCAAAATTCGTAGAAGAGGCAGGAAAGGCAGGCTTTGTGAACCTGAAAGGACATAGGACTGTAGGCGGCATGCGCGCTTCTATCTATAACGCAATGCCTATCGAGGGCGTTGAGAAACTTGTTGAGTTCATGAGAGCATTTGAAAAGGAGAATACAAAAAATGATTAATGTAAATTGCTTAAACAATATTGCAGCGGTCGGCTTGAATTTGTTTTCAGATGATTATAATACAGAAAGCAGCTTTGAGGATGCCCAGGCTGTACTTGTCAGAAGCGCAAAGATGCACGACATGGAACTCGGCGACCATCTGCTTGCCATCGCACGCGCTGGCGCAGGCGTGAACAATATCCCGCTTGACAAGTGCGCAGATCTTGGCGTTGTTGTATTCAATACGCCGGGTGCAAATGCCAACGCGGTTAAGGAACAGGTAATAGCTGCAATGCTGCTTGCCTCCAGGGATCTGCTCGGCGGCAATGCCTGGGTCAAGGCGAACAAAGAAGATGCTGATATTGCCAAGACGACAGAGAAGGCAAAGAAAGAATTTGCAGGACAGGAGATCATGGGCAAAAAGCTCGGCGTCATCGGCCTTGGTGCGATCGGACAGCTTGTTGCCAACGCGGCTGTTGCTCTTGGCATGGAAGTATATGGCTATGATCCGTATATGTCCGTAAATGCTGCCTGGAATCTTTCCAGAAAGGTAAAGCATATTGTAAATGTAGAGGATATTTACAGGGAATGCCAGTATATAACGGTGCATGTTCCGGCTTTGGACAGCACTAAAGGCATGATCAACAAAGCAGCGTTTGACCTTATGCAAGATGGCACGGTTATCATAAATTGCGCAAGAGATGTGCTGGTAGATGAGTCTGCTATCGGCGATGCTCTGAAATCAGGCAGGGTAAAGACATACGTGACAGATTTCCCTAATCCGCTCACGGCCAATATGGAGGGCGCGCTTGTGCTGCCTCATCTTGGCGCTTCGACAGAGGAAGCTGAGGATAACTGCGCTATAATGGCAGTTGAGCAGATTCGCAACTTCATCGAAAACGGAAATATTGTTAATTCCGTTAATTATCCGGCTTGCGACATGGGAATTTGCAATGCGGCTGGCCGCGTGTCTGTCTGCCACAAGAATGTACCGGCGATCATCAGCAAGATCACGACTATTTTAGGTGAAGCCGGAATAAATATTGAGGGCATGTCAAACAAGTCAAAAGGCGACTATGCATATTCGCTGCTTGATATTGACCATCAGATGGACGATTCTGTAGTGGAAAAGATGGTAGGCATTGAAGGGGTCATCAGGGTAAGGGTGATCAAATAGATGCCAGCAGCATTGTGATATGCGGCATTAAGGATATAAGCAGGTTTCTTTTCTGCAAAGGGCAGGTGTTGCCGCTGTGCGGAGGGAAACCTGCTTTTTTGCGCATAAAACAAGTAGCACTTTACTTGCAGGCAGAAAATAGGTTATAATGATAAAAGTAAAAAAGGGGACTGCAAATATTAAAAAATACTAAACAGGAGGTATCAGCGATGAATGTGGGAACGCATGATGTGGGAACGCAAATTGAGGAACACGTTGAGGAAATACGTGAAAAAATTGATGAACACAGAGAATTGATGGAAAAAACGATCAACGATGCGGCAGAAAAAGCTGTAGATGAAGTAAAGAACAGGATTGAATCTGTTTCTGAGATGGCTCGCTGCAATAAGGCTGCAATGCTCTGCCACACAATTGAGGGAGCGGTCATATCAGTTGCCTATTTTGCGGAATTTTTGAAAGGGGACAGGTCACTGTTATATGTCCTGGCAACAATGATCCTGGCTATGTGCGCGCCGGTGATTGAATTTATAATTTATAAAAAAGACAAGGATTCAAAAATCCTCAAGCATGTGATCGGTTATGGGTTTGCCGTATTTTATATATTTATCATTCTTACGACAAACAATATTCTTGCATTTACATATGCAATCCCAATGTTAATCGCAATTTCTGTATACAATAATTACAAATATTCCATTCCGATTAATGTTGGCGTGATCATTGTCAACATGGTGCAGGTGGCGCTCTTTTTTGCACAGGGTATTTATACGAAAGAAACTATGGCAACTGTTGAGATACAGGTGGCTGTAACGATTATCGTGTCAGTTTATTCAATGTACACATCAAAAGTACTTGAAGTCAACAGCAAGCTTAATGCCAGGAAGATAAAAGAGCAGGGGGAAGCTACGGAACATATCTTAAATACAACAATGCAGGTATCAAATAAGATGGTTGAGGATATTGAGATTATCAACCAGAAGGTATCCGAGCTGAGCAATGCGATTTCAGCTACGCGTGATGCGATGAGCGAGGTAAATTCAGGCTCTACGGATACGGCGGAGGCTGTGCAGCGCCAGCTTGAACAGACGGAAGATATCCAGCAGAAAGTGGAATCTGTCGAATCGGGAACTGCTGCCATTATTGACAGCATGAAAGAGACGCGCAGCGCGATAAGCGCAGGCAACAACAATGTAGAGATGCTTGTGCGCAGCGTTCATGACTCTGTGGAATCCGGCAGGACGGTGTCCAGCGAGCTGCTTGCGCTTGGCCAATATATGGAAAAAATGAATTCTATTGTTGACATTATTACCGAGATAACAACGCAGACCAGCCTGCTCGCTTTAAATGCCAGCATTGAGGCGGCAAGGGCAGGGGAAGCCGGAAAAGGATTTGCAGTTGTAGCGAGCGAGATATCCAAAATGGCAGATGGGACACAGGATGCAACTGTGCGAATCACAGGCCTGATAGAGAATGTGTCAGAGGCTATCAACCGCGTTGTTAGCGTCAGCTCGGCAATGATAGAGATGATAGAAGGCCAAAATTCAACAACGGCCAAGACGGCGGAGAGTTTTGAGATAATCGGCAAAAACAGTGACAATGTTTATGAAAATGCACAGCAGCTTGCGGAGATTGTGCGTGAGCTTGCAAACGCGAACCGTGAGATCGTTGACAGCATTTCAACTATTTCAGCTATTTCAGAGGAAGTTGCAGCGCATGCAAATGATACTTATGCCATAAGCGAGCAGAACGGCGTTACGGTTTCTGATGTTGTTGCTGTTTCGGAGAATCTGCGCAATCTTGCACAGAAGCTTCACAGCTGATTAAATTTTATATCAGGCATTTTAAGCAGGAGGTAAATAATGGCGGTAATCAAACCTTTTATTTGTGTCAGGCCGGCAGCAGAGGTAGCAGGCCGGGTGGCGGCGCTCCCATATGATGTATATAACAGGCAGGAGGCGCTGGCGGAAGTACAGAGAGAACCAATGTCTTTTTTAAGGATAGACAGGGCAGAAACACAGTTTGATGATACAGTGGATACGTATGCCAAAGAGGTATATGCTAAGGCAAAAGAACTGTTGGATGCTGCGCAGGCAGATGGAACATTTTTGACCGACCCTGACGATGCTTATTATATTTATGCGCTTACAATGGACGGGCGGACGCAGACAGGAATCGTGGCCTGCGCATCAATTGACGACTATCAGAACAATGTCATCAAAAAGCACGAAAATACGCGCGCAGAGAAGGAACAGGACCGCATCACGCATGTAGACACATGCAGCGCGCAGACAGGCCCTATTTTCCTGGCATACAGGGCGGACGATGTGATCCGCGAACAGGTTGCAAAGGCAAAAATGCAGCCGCCTCTTTACGATTTTGTTTCGCCGGACGGCATCAGGCATCAGGTTTGGAAGATGGCTGACAGCCAGGCCGTGTCTGCTGTAAAGTCGGCATTTGGCAAAATTCAGTCAATTTATATTGCAGACGGGCATCACCGTGCTGCATCTGCTGTCAAGGTCGGCTTGAAGCGGAGAGCGGAAAACCCGGGATATACGGGAGAAGAACCATTCAACTATTTCCTGTCCGTGCTGTTTCCGGACGAGGAGCTGATGATCCTGCCATATAACAGGGTCGTGAAGGATTTAAACGGATATGAGCCGCAGTCATTTAAAGAGCGCATTGCTGCGGATTTTGAAATTACGGAGAGCAGTGAGCCGATAATGCCTGACAGGAAGGGGACGTTTGGCATGTACCTGAATGGACGCTGGTATAAGCTGTCTGCGCATGAAAATATCATGTCATCAGATCCTGTGGACGGACTGGATGTGGCAGTATTGCAGGATCATCTGCTTGAGCCGGTGCTTGGCATAGACAAGGCGCTCGACAACGCG
>CANRBP010000117.1 GCA_947628875.1 uncultured Lachnospira sp. | reverse complement strand
CAGTTCTCGGGGATCATGTATTCTATTGACCGGCATTTATAATACATTTATCCTTTTTACCTGCCGTTTACATGACGCATAGCCGCCAGGATATATGTTTCCAGATAATCCGCCGTCTCCTCCGTACCAAGCAGGCCGCTGTTTACGCAGATGTCATAATTGCGCGCATCGCCCCATTTGCAGTCGCAATGCATGTTGTGGTACTGTTTTCTCTGCCTGTCGATGCGCACTATCATCTCTCTTGCCTCTTTTTCAGATATATTATAGCTGCTTCTGACACGGCCTGTTTTAAAATCCGTATCAGCCAGCACAAAGATGCGCACAAGTCCTTTTCCGGCATATTGGCGCAATACCGCCTCCGAACACCTTCCTACAATTACAAATGACTTGCCCTCGGCTGCAAGCCGCCTCAGATAATCAAACTGCATATTTGCAATGTTTTCCTCAGGAGAGTTGCTGTAACCGTTGACCTGTCTGGAAAACAAATGGTTCTTCGGATGTTCGTCATATTTTTCAAGCTTTGCCGCATCCATATGGCTGCTCTCAGCCATTTCATGCAGCAGATTTTTGTCGTAAAGCGGCAGTCCGAACCTGCCGGCCAGCATATCTGCAATCTCATGGCCGCCGCTTCCAAACTGGCGCCCGACTGAAATAATCAATTGATCTGACATAACAACCTCATTTCATACTAACCTGCATTACTGAAATCCATTTTTCGCTTTATTCCCTACATTTGATACCGCATGAAAATATAAACCGTACAAATGACCAGCACAAGTATCGTTGCAGGCACAAGTTTCCTGCAATACTGCCCCCAGCTGACAGGATGGCCGGCTTTCGCCGCAACCGAAGTTCCGACAACATTGGCCGATGCGCCGATCGGAGTTGCATTGCCGCCTATATCCGTTCCCATAGACAGCGCCCATGCCAGCACAGGCAGGCTTACCTGCTGTGTTTCAGAAAGCATGCGTATCACCGGTATCATTGTTGCCGCAAACGGTATATTGTCCACAAAAGCGCTGCAGACAGCAGACACCCAGATTATGATGGCTACCATCAATCTGGTATTTCCGCCGCTGATTTTGCCAATAAACTGAGCAACCATTTCCAGTATGCCTGTCTGTTCCAGTCCTCCTACAACCATAAACAAGCCTATAAAAAACAGCAGCGTTTTATAGTCAACTTTTTTAAGGATCTCCCTGCAATACCCGGCGGATGCGGCAAGAGTTGCCAGCGCAGCAAAAACGCCGATTGATGCAACCGTCAGTCCCGTCTGCGCATGGGTAACAAGCAGCACCACGATGCACAGGAAAATCAAGCAGCTGGCCGCAAACCGTTTTTTGTTCGCGATCCCTGCATCTGATACAGGAATGTCTGCTGGATCAAGCTTACTGCCTGTATCGCTGACAAGCTCCCTGCGGAATATGATATACAGATAGCATACCACGAAAATCAGCGAGATCCCGGCCATAATTCCTGTATTAGTTATAAAGTCCGCAAATGAATAGTGAAGCGATGTCCCGATAATAATATTTGGCGGATCGCCGCACATTGTCGCCGAACCGCCAAGGTTCGCGCAAAATATTTCCGACAGTATCACAGGCACGGGATTAAACCTGAGCAGCTGCGACAGCTCAACTGTCACAGCTGCAAGGAACAAGATAACCGTAATGCTGTCAATGAACATTGCCAATACCGCTGACATCAGCATAAAGGCAATGAAAATCGGTATAGTGCGGTAACGGACTATTTTGGCGATTCCCATGCAGAGCCACTGAAAAAAACCTGCTCTGGCCATGCCCTCTACCATTACCATCATCCCGGCGATAAAAATAATCGTTGCCCAGTTAATTCCGCTGGCAGACTCACCGGCCTCTCCAGACTGATACCAAAATTCAGGCGTAAATATCTGATGTACATTTAATGTTTCCTTAATGGAATTAAAATCATGCATACAAATGCCGAATACAAGCACCAGCGTCAACAATCCGCAGGCAAGCGTCACAATATGACGTTCAATCTTATCAAGGACGATCAATGCAAACATTGCAACAAATACAATGACTGCTGCTATTTGAGCTACCATACCTATTCTCCATATCAATTTATAATGTTATTACAATGAAGTGTACTTTACTCTGTCCACCGAAACAAATCCCTTGCCCTGCTCAGATTTTACCGTATTGTCATGCATACAGAACACTCCGTTTTTAACGCCGACCCAGCGGCCTGCCTTCGCATCGATTGTCAGCGCATGCTCATAATGCTCGCCATCCAGGCTGAATGCTATCGTGATCTCCTCCTGCGGCACATGTTCAACAGGTATTGACAGTTCCTCATGGCGCGTATATCCTGTGCATTTTACGGTATATTTGAAATAAACCGCCTGGCCTTCCTCAACAAAATCAGATGGCAAAAGCACGGCCACTTCCGAAACATTCTCATCTGTATACGGCACATCACAATCAAAATGCTGCGTGCCTCTTATCTGCTTTACAACCATCTCCGCGCCCTTTTTTGACACGGCGACCGCGCTGTAATTCATTCCAAGCGAAACACATCCGGCTGTATCACCTTCCTGCATTCCTTCAAGGTACATTTTTGTCACACATGCAAATTCCGGCGCCGGCCATTTCTGCAGCAGCAGATTGCGGTAATCCCCAACCGGCCTCAATGGCGTTGTGTCAACTGCATTCAGGCGAAGCCTGCCGTTTTCAAGCGCATACCAATCCTGTGACGGGTTTGCGTTCCACTGCCACTGGAGTCCCAGGCTTTCGCCTTCAAAATCATCATCAGCATCCGGACAGCAAACCGGATACCTGCCTGTGTCCGCAAGCTCTTCCGGAGACTTGCCGATATCAGGCTTCCTGTACTCTGCAACCGGTTCGCCGTATTCACATCCTGGTTTTGCCACGCCGATAACCGGCCAGTCCTCCTCCCAGTGCATAGGCTGCAAATGGCATATCCGCCCTGCTGCGTAAACATCCTGGAAATGTATGAACCAATCTTCTCCTGTAACCGTATCCACCCAGGCGCCCTGGTGAGGCACGTTAACCATTGAATCGCCCTGACGCATTACAACCTTATACTCATACGGTCCAAAAATATCCCGGGAGCGCAGCACTGTCTGCCAGCCAGTCTTTACGCCGCCAGCTGGTGCAAAAATATAATACCAGCCGTTGCGCTTGTAAAGCTTTGGTCCTTCAATCGTCACCTGATCATTTAAGTTGCCGTCAAATATCTTAACCTCCTCGCCGATAAGTCCAAGGCCATCAGGCTGCATCTCGACCATATGCAGAACGCTCTTGTATCCGATGCGGCTTTTCGCAACACCTGCCACCAGATAAGCCTTTCCGTCCTCGTCCCAGAACGGGCACGGGTCAATCCAGCCTGCGCCTGGCCTGATATTGACAGGCTTGCTCCACTCTCCAAACGGATCTTTTGCGGTTGTGACATATATGCCCTCATCCGGCATCGGGAAATAAATATAATATGTTCCTTCATGGTAACGGATTGCCGGCGCCCACACGCCGCAGCCGTGTATCGGGTTGCGGTATCTGAATTCCGGCACATTCTGCAGCGCGTAATTTACTACTTTCCAGTTGACCAGATCCTTTGAATGCAGGATCGGGATCGCAGGAGCATTGCAGAAGCTCGATGCGATCATGAAATAATCCTCCCCCACCCTGATTGCATCAGGATCAGAATAATCTGCATAAAGGATCGGATTCCTGTAATTACCATTTTTTAAATCTGCTATCCACATAATAATCCTCATTTCTGCGCCGCTTTTTATGAATACAGGCAGCTTTGCGTCAAGCAGCGCACAGGCACAAAGCGCTTATTATCTTATATCAAATTATACTCTGCAAATATTTACTGTTATCACAGCAGATCAGAGATAGCCTCCAATATCTGTTCCTTATCAAACGGCTTAACGACAAACTTGCTGGCGCCAACTTTTATTGCCTCGATTACTTTCTTTTCCTGGCCTGCCGCCGTAACCATGACCGCCTTGGCCTTCGGGTTGGAAGCTATTATCGTGCGCAGCGCATCTACTCCGTCCATGACCGGCATGGTGATGTCCAGCGTGATCACATCAGGCTTGTATTTCCTGTATGCCTCCACAGCTTCTTCCCCATTTACCGCCTCAGAGACGATAGTATAACCCTCATCCTCAATGATCTGCCTCAGTATCTTCCTGGTCAGCGCAGAGTCATCGACTATCACAAAGCTTCCCTTGCTGTCAGATGTTACCGTGCTCCCCGCCTGCTTCTGGATATTTACCTTGTACGGATCCGCCAGGAAATTAAGCTCGCTGTCCACTGCAATATACAGAAATACTTCCTTACCCTGTATATAGATAGGAACCAAATACCCCATGCCTTCAATCGTCTGCTTTTTATAAGCAACCGGCGGTTCCATATCCATATGAATGCTCCTATGGCTGAGGTTTGTCGCAAAAAGCCCGCTTGTCGTATTTATAAATTCACAGAGCACATCAAAAGTATAATCGTCCACATTTGTAATATACTCGCCTGCATAACCGGAAGCCATCGCCATAAAACCTTCGCTGTCCTCTCCGGCTGCGAGCGCCAGGTATATGGAATGATCGCCCCACAAATGCTGCATAGCCATGTTGGAACAGGAAAACTCATCAACCCTCTCGATCCTGCCCATATGGTAATCATCTGTAACGAAACGGGTTATATTGCGCAGCAGCAGCGAAACAAGATCTGTCACAAACGGTTTTGCTGAAAATGCAAACAGAGGCACGATCTGATCCATATCCTCATGCCTCAAAGCTTCCATATCTTCATCGGAAAAACCTTCCTGTTCCTGGAAAAACGTCAGGTACTTTTCTATCTCCGCAATCGTCAGATATTCATTTTCACTTAACAGCTGCACAAATTTCATAAAGGGATTACCCTGCTGGCTCAGCAGCATATCGACATTTTCCTGCGTTAAATATCCCTTCTCAATTGCAATATCTCCAAAACGCTTATCCTGCTTTGACTGAAGCTGGTTAATCTCATCGGCTGTTTCCTCAGACAGCAGCCCCTCAGCGACCGCAATGGTTCCCAGCTTGACGCGCTGGCCGGCGACCTCGTCCAGAAGTCCCCTCAGTTCATCCTCGGAAAACACCTTTTCTTTCACCAAATATGCACCAAATAATTGATTAAACATATTTACCTCCACACTGCGACTGTTCTTTAAAATTCAAACTTTCCTGTTAATACATTAACACATAATCGCAGGATTCGCAATCTTTCAGGTGTCTGTTTCTATCATTTTTTTACTTCTGCACCAGCCAGATACCTCACTACCTCACCGGCAGCAATAAGTCCTGCGGCACCAGGCACAAAGGCCGCCGAACCGGGTATGGCGCGGCGGTGCAGG
>CANRBP010000116.1 GCA_947628875.1 uncultured Lachnospira sp. | reverse complement strand
CGTACATGATTCCTCCCTTTGGACTCATCTGCCATTTTTATGGCTGCCAGCCTGACGCTTTCAGTTCCCGTACCGCCTCATCTATAAGCGCCCTCTCATCCATCGGATAACGGACGCCCTTTATCTCCTGGTAATCCTCGTGGCCTTTTCCTGCAAGCACGATTATATCCCCCTGCTCGCCGTGTTCGATAGCGTAACGGATAGCCTCTTTTCTATCAATTATGTCAACATGTTTCCCGGACGTTTTGGCAATGCCTGTTATTATATCATTGATAATGGCCTCCGGTTCCTCGTATCTCGGATTATCCGATGTAATAATCGTCAGATCGGCCATTTTTCCTGAAACCTCTCCCATTTCAAAGCGGCGCTCCCTTGAACGGTTGCCTCCGCAGCCAAACAGGCATATAAGCCGGTGAGGCTGATATTCCCTGAGCGTAGCCAGTATGCTCTTTAAAGCCATCGCGTTGTGCGCATAATCAATTATCAGCGTAAAACGGTCAGACACCTTCACAAGCTCGATCCTCCCTCGAACCCTGACTTCCCTCAGCGTCTGCTGCAGCTTTTCTATATCCGCATTAAAATGCCTCGTCACGGCTATAGCACAGAGGGAATTATACACCGAAAACATTCCCGGAAGCTGCAGTTCCACCGGAAAGTCCATAAGTCCCGTGCAATGGTATGTCAGGCCTATTTTTCCCGGCTGGTGTATCATCTCTATCTGTTCGGCGCGCAGATCTGCGGACGGCGATGTTATTCCATATGTTTCCAGGCGGCAGGACGCCCCTGCCGTCACCTGCGTTGCATGAGGATCGTCCGCGTTCACGATTCCGAGCTTGCACTGTGAGAACAATCGCGCCTTACAGTTTAAATATTCCTCAAAGGATTCATGTTCATTTGGCCCGATATGATCAGGCTCAAGATTGGTAAACACGCCAATATCAAAAAGAATGCCAGCCGTCCTGTCAAGCTTGAGCGCCTGCGAGGAGACTTCCATCACCACAGCCTTGCAGCCTTCGTCCGCCATATGCCTGAAAATTTCCTGTATTTCGTAAGACTCCGGCGTTGTCATGTGTGACGGATACCTCTCGCTGCCGACAACCGTTTCTATTGTGCCGATAAGCCCTGTTTTCACGCCGCAGGCTTCCAGCACGTTTTTTACCATATAAGTTGTGGTCGTCTTCCCCTTTGTGCCGGTAATTCCTATTGTAAACAGCGATTTTGACGGCTCGCCGAACCAAACTGACGACATAAGCGCCAGCGCCAGCCTCGTATTCTCAGTTTCAAGCACCGTGAGTCCCTGCGTGCTTTCATCAAGATACTGCTGATAGCCGCTGCCTGCCTGCACGATAACTGCCGCCGCGCCTGCCCTGGCCGCCGCCGTTATATACTGATGCCCATCGCTCACAGCGCCAACTATGCATACAAATGCCGTATTTCTGCAAACTTTTCTTGAATCTGACGTTAACCCCTCTATCTGCAGGCCGATCTGCCCCTGTATCACGGTATATGTTAAATTCTTTACCAGATCTGCTAATTCCATATGACCTCCGTCCTGTTTTAAAACAATCCAGTTATACGCCCACCCTGCTCATCATAATCAATCCTTTCCGCCGCCGGCACTTTCGGGAGTCCCGGCATTGTAAGTATCTTTCCGGTCAGGACGACAACAAAACCTGCGCCGGCGCTGACATAAACATCTCTCACATTAACATTAAAATTTTCAGGCCTGCCAAGCAGATTTGCGTCATCTGACAATGAATACTGCGTTTTTGCCATGCATACCGGAAAATGCCCGAATCCCATATCCTCAATATGCGCCAGCTCCTTTTTAGCCGTATCCGAGTACGCTACTCCTGATGCGCCATAAATTTCCCTGGCAACCGTCTCGATTTTTTTCTCAAGCGGCATGTCATCAGGATACAGCGGCGCAAATTGCGCTTTTTTCTGTTCAAGCACTTCAAGCACCTTCTCTGCAAGGACGGTTCCGCCTTCTCCGCCCTTTGCCCATACTTCCGACAGCGCGAACGAACAGCCTGCGGCCTCGCAGTGTTCCCTGATCAATTCATATTCGGCCTCTGTATCTGTTATAAATGAATTGAGCGTAACAACAACAGGGACGCCGAATTTCTGGAGATTTTCAATATGCTTATCAAGGTTCGCCATTCCTGCTTTCAGCGCCTCAAGGTTTTCCCTGCCAAGCTCATCTTTCGGCACTCCGCCGTTATATTTCAGCGCCTTGACTGTAGCGACAAGCACCACGGCATCCGGCTTAACGCCTGCCAGGCGGCATTTGATGTCCATAAATTTTTCAGCTCCCAGATCAGCGCCGAAACCTGCCTCAGTCACAACATAATCGCCCAGCTTCAGCGCCAGCTTTGTTGCCCGAACGGAATTGCATCCATGCGCAATATTTGCAAACGGCCCGCCGTGAACAAGCACAGGCGTATTTTCTAGGGTCTGGATAAGGTTTGGCTTTATGGCATCCTTTAAAAGCGCCGCCATAGCTCCTGTTGCTTTTAAATCATTTGCCGTAACAGGTTTGCCATTTTGGTCATATGCCACAATTATATTCCCAATGCGCCTTTTAAGATCCTGCATATCCTCTGACAGGCACAAAATAGCCATAATTTCAGATGCGACCGTGATTATGAAATGATCCTCGCGCACAATGCCGTCCGCTTTTGTTCCCATTCCTATGACTATATTGCGCAGCGCACGGTCATTCATATCCATGCACCGTTTCCATACAATGCGCTTTGTGTCGATATGGAGCGCATTGCCATGCATGATATGGTTATCCAGCATCGCCGCCAGCAGGTTGTTGGCAGATGTTATCGCATGGAAATCCCCTGTAAAATGCAGGTTCAAATCTTCCATAGGAACAACCTGTGCATAACCGCCTCCGGCCGCACCGCCCTTTATGCCGAAGCACGGTCCAAGAGACGGCTCCCTAAGCGCTGCAACTGTCTTTTTCCCAAGCCTGCACATGCCTTGCGTCAGTCCGATGCTTATTGTTGTCTTGCCCTCGCCTGCCGGCGTAGGGTTGATTGCCGTCACCAGAATCAGCTTGCCGTCCGGACGATCCTTTACACGCTCAAATAACTCGTCAGAAAGTTTGGCCTTGTATTTTCCGTACAGTTCAAGTTCATCTTCCGTAATGCCAGCCTGCGCCGCTACCTCCCTGATAGGAAGCATTTTCGCCTCCTGCGCAATCTCAATATCGCTCTTTACTTCCATATTGCACCTCTTTCCGGCATATGCCTGTCTATGCGTTTTTCTTTAAATATTCCTCAAACTCTTCCATTGTCATTTGCACCTTACGCGACTTGGTGCCAAGTTCCTGACCCACCACGCCGGCCTCCGCAAGCTGATCCATGATCCTGCCTGCTCTGTTGAAACCAATCTTATAGTAGCGCTGAAGCATGCTGATAGAACCTTTTTCCTTTTCAATCACAAACCTTGCCGCATCAGCAAAATAAGGATCGTACTTGTCTTTTTCCTGCTCCTGCAAAACAGGCTGTGCCGAGCCAATCGTGTTGGCTACTTCCTCATCATAAGATACCGTATCCCCGGACTGCTCTTTTAAGAACTCAACAACCCTGCTGACCTCCTCGTCCGACACGTATGCCCCCTGCACCCGCACCGGCTTTGGATAGCCTGATGGGAAAAACAGCATATCGCCCTTTCCCAGAAGCTTCTCGGCGCCATTCATATCTATGATAGTCCTGGAATCCACGCCCGAAGATACTGAAAATGCGATTCTTGAAGGCACGTTTGCCTTTATCACGCCTGTGATTACATTTACAGAAGGCCTCTGAGTTGCGATTACCAGATGAATCCCGGCTGCGCGCGCCAGCTGTGCCAGGCGGCATATTGCCTCCTCGACCTCGCCCGGAGCTACCATCATCAGATCCGCAAGCTCATCAATAATAATAACTATCTGAGGCATCGGGTCAGCCGGCTCTCCGTCCTGAGAAAGCTGCATATCTTTTATCCTGGCATTGTAACCCTTTAAATCACGCACGCCAAGCTGCGCAAACTTTTTATACCTGTCTGTCATTTCAGCTACGGCCCAGTTCAGCGCGCCCGAAGCCTTCTTCGGATCCGTCACGACCGGGATAAGCAAATGAGGTATGCCGTTATAGACGCTGAGTTCCACAACCTTCGGATCTATCATGATAAGCTTGACATCTTTCGGATCCGCCTTGTAAAGGATACTCATAATAATCGTATTGATGCACACCGATTTACCGGAACCTGTGGCGCCTGCTATCAGAAGATGAGGCATTCTGGCTATATCTGCCACGATAGGCTTGCCTGCGATATCCTTGCCCGCCGCAAATGAGATCATTGACGAATGCTTCTGAAATTCTTCTGTTTCCAGCAAATCTCTCAAAGGCACGCTTACGGCCTCCTTGTTAGGCACTTCTATGCCTATAGCCGCCTTTCCCGGTATCGGCGCTTCGATACGGATATCCGCTGCTGCCAGGTTAAGCTTGATATCATCTGACAGCGACACGATCTTGCTAACCTTGACTCCCTGCTCAGGCTGCAATTCATACCTCGTGACAGACGGGCCGCAGCTTATATCCGTAATAGTTACCCTGACGCCGAAATTCTGCAAAGTCTTCTGCAGCAGAAGCGCCGTGCTGCGTTTTTCCTGCTCCTGCCCGGCTGCCGCCTTCCGGCGTCCCTTGCCAAGCAGGCTTATCGGAGGAAACTGATACGCTTTTTGCTGTTCCTTTTCTGTTTGTACCGCTACCGCGCTTTCTTCAATATCATTTTCTCTTTTAAGTTCCTGAACCTTGCCGGCCTCAGGCGCATCGTCTGGCTCTGCCTGCGCCGTTATCTCTTCATCAGGCAGTATCCGTGCTGCTGGCTCTTCATGCGCCGTTATCCGCGTTTCTATTTCTTCATATTCTTCATCAGGCTGCGCCTGCGTTTTTTCGCCTGCCTGAATGCGGACCGCCGCTTCTTCGTCCTCAAGTTTATCATAATCATTCGGGTAAGCGCTGTACGCAGGCTTTATGCTTTCATTCCCTGGTATGTATATATCATCACTGTATGCATCATGCCTGTCCAAATCGACCTGAATTTCATGCAAATCAATACTGTTTGGCAGAACGCTCTCCCTCAGAATCTCCGTATCGCTTGTAACGCCAAGCGCCTTGCGGTTCATGCGTGCATTCTTCCTGCGCTCTTCCTCCGCCTTACGCTGTTCCAGCAGTGCTTTTTTCCTTGCTGTTTTTTCCTGATACTTTGCCTCCCGGCGCTCACGCCTGTTTTTCAGATAAGCCTCTTCCTGCCCGCTTTCTTCGGCATCCTGCTCATTATCCCATCCTAACTGCTCCCTTGAATGCTCCCTGTAAATATCATAGTCCTGTTTTGCAGCATGCATCATGCGCGAACCGCTGTCACGCATATTCAAAAGTCCTCTGATAAATGATTTTTCCGTAATCAGTATCATGCAGATTATTGCCAGAATGACGAGTATTACCATGCTCCCCCACAGTCCCATCGGAGACATCAGCTTGCACAGCAGGCCGCCCAGCAGGCCGCCGCCTTTCTTG
>CANRBP010000115.1 GCA_947628875.1 uncultured Lachnospira sp. | reverse complement strand
CCACGCGTATGATTGCCAGGTGAGGCGCCGGTCCCTCCAATGTCTCCAGTTCCCGTAAAAGTTCTTCGTTGATTGCCTCTGCAGCCGGAAGTCCCTTTAAAATTTCCATATGTATCCTCCTGATTTTTTAATATGAAAGCCCTGTCAGCATATCCTGCCAAGAACAGTCTCGTACACGCGATCCGCCATGGTATTGCCCTCTGTCAGCATCCTGTCCGCCCGGAAATTCATTTCCTCTGCTTTTGCCCGGTCTTTCATCAGTTTAGTATTTATAAATACATTTAAAGACGCGCTGTTTAAAGCGGCTTTTGCCATCTGTATGCCAACGCCTGCATCGCTGATTGCAAGGCTGCTGCCGATAATTGACAGCCGGTCAAGCATCTTCATGGACTCCAATATTTTTTCCATCAGCGCAAGCGGCGCCTCGCTGGCAGCAGCAAGAGCTTTCTCCATGACTTTCTCGCGCTCAGCCGCTTCCTCCGGCGTCCCCTTCGGCAAACCATATGCCCTGGACAAAGGCTCAAACGCCTCCGCATCCTTGTCCATAAACCCGGCAAGCTCCTGTGTCAGTTTTGCAGCGTCCTCAAGGAGCGATTCCAGTTCTTCCTGATACTGTGCATATTTTTTCTTCCCGGTTGTCAGGTTAGCAACCATCGAACCAAGCGCCATTCCGACTGCCGCCGTATAAGCGCTTGCGCCGCCGCCGCCCGGCACCGGCGCGCCGGAAGACAGTTTCTCCAAAAACTCATTCATTCTCTGTTGTGCCATCATAATATTTACGCCTCCACGCTGCTTATTTCTATTTCCCCTTTAAATACTGTTTCCGCCGGCCCCTCCATCAATACAGTGCCAGACTCACGATCCCATGTCACTTTCAGGTCTCCGCCCAGCAAATGGAGCACGGCGCTCTCGCTGCACATGCCATTAAGCACCATCGCCACAAGGCTCGCGCAGGCGCCGGTCCCGCAGGCAAGCGTCTCGCCCGAACCGCGCTCCCACACGCGCATTTTCAGGTTATGCCTGTCTACAACCTGAATAAATTCCGTGTTTACCCTCTCAGGGAACGCCAGATGGTTCTCAAATGCCGGTCCAAGCTCCTCAACAGGCAGTTTTTCGATATCCTGCCCCGGCTCGAGGCAGATGACCGCATGAGGATTGCCCATTGACACGCAAGTCACATGGTAAATCTTGCCGCCGGCTTCCAATGGCTGTGAAATCACCGCATCCAATGCCTGGCCGCCGCCATCAGGAATGCACAGGAACTCTGTCTTTATCGGCACTTTGTCCGGACGCAGCTCCGGTTTGCCCATATCGACTGTTACCGACCCAACTTTCCCTTCATCATTTAAGTGGAGCTGCAGTTTTTTTACGCCGGAAAGCGTGTCAATATCAACTGTTGTCCGGTCTGTCAATCCATTATCATAGACAAATTTGCCTACGCACCGTATGCCGTTGCCGCACATTTTCCCCTGCGACCCGTCAGCATTGTACATTTCCATAAAGAAATCCGCCTTTTCAGACGGTTTGATCAGGATCATGCCGTCAGCGCCAATTCCAAAATGCCTGTCGCTGAGCCTTGCTGCCAGCGCCCCCGGATTTTTTAAAATCTGTTTTGTGCAGTCCACATAAATATAGTCGTTTCCCGCACCATGCATTTTTACAAATTCCATATGCCCTCCTGCAAACCGGCGTGCCTTCCGTATCAATAAATGTCATATATTTCCATGATCATCTGCGCCGATTCGGTCATTTTATTTCCACTGTCCATACTGCATTTTTGGATATACCGGAATGCTTCCTGTTCTGTCATATTATTCTTTTCCATTAAGATTGCCTTAGCATCGTCAATGATCTTCTGCTCCTCCGGGTTTCTGCGCACAGGCTGCCTGCGCTGTTTGCGCCGCCTTTGCATCTGAGCCTGCAGCATCATCTCGATTGTTGACAGCAGATCGTTCACATGTATCGGCATGGCCGCGCAGACAATGTTATTTTCCTGGCAGTCAAGCCATAATTTACGCGATGCAACCAGCAGCAGTTCAAAATTCTTCGGCTTACAATCATACAGTTCTGTATAAATCATATTGTCGGCCAGTTTGTAACCGCAGATAATAATGCCGCCTGACAGGCTTTCCGCCTGGTTCAGCACCTGTGCTCCTGTCGTACATGCAGATGCGGCATCATACCCCCTGCGTACCAGCATGCTCCGGATCGCCTTTGCTTCATCAATCTTCGGAAAAGCAACGATTAGTGTCGCCATATCGTTCCTCCACCCAAAAAGTTTTAGCCTGTAGTTTTAGTATTTATAGAGGTATTGTTCCAGTTCCCACTGCGACACCTGGGTTCTGTACTCATCCCACTCCTTTAATTTGGCTTCGGTATATTTATTTACAATATGCTCGCCTAACACGCTGCATACCAGCGGATCCTGCTTCATGCACTGCACGGCTTCATACAGATTTTCCGGCAGCGTCCGTATGCCTGTCTTCTGGCGCTCGTCTTCGGTCATCTCAAATATATTGCGATCCACTCTCTCCGGCAGCGGCAGTTTCCTCTTAATGCCGTCAAGGCCCGCTGCAAGGCACAATGCAAGAACCAGATACGGATTTGCCGACGGATCTGGGTTCCTCAGTTCGACCCTTGTTCCATTTCCGTGCGATGCAGGAATGCGCACAAGAGGACTCCTGTTAGTGACGGACCACGCGATATAAACCGGCGCTTCATAGCCTGGCACCAGGCGCTTATAGGAGTTTATAAGCGGATTTGTGACCGCTGCCATGCCCCTTGCATGCTCCAGCAGCCCGGCAATGAAATGGTAAGCGTCCTGCGACAGTCCCAGCTTATCCTGCTTATCCTCAAACACATTAGTCCCGTCCTCAGCCGCAAGCGACATATTTACATGCATTCCTGAACCGTCAATGCCTATTTTCGGCTTCGGCATGAATGTCGCATACAGTCCATGCCTTTTTGCTATCGTTTTCACCGTAAGCTTGAATGTCATTATATTGTCTGCCGCAGCCAGCGCCTCGTCATAGCGGAAATCTATCTCATGCTGCGCCGGCGCCACTTCATGGTGGGATCCCAGTATTTCAAACCCCATATCCTCAAGCGTCAGCACCATATCCCTGCGGACGTTCTCACCGAGATCTACAGGACCCAGGTCAAAATAACCGGCATTCTCATGAGACATCGTTGTCGGAAGTCCGTTATCATCAGTATGGAACAGGAAAAATTCGCATTCAGGCCCAACATCAAAAATGTATCCCATATCTTTCGCTTCTTTTATCATGCGCTTGAGAACATTTCTCGGATCACCCAAAAACGGCTTTCCATCAGGCGTGTACACATCGCAAATCAGCCGCGCCACTTTGCCCTGCTGCGGACGCCATGGAAATATGACAAACGTGTCATAATCAGGGTATAGATACATGTCAGATTCCTCAATCCTGACAAATCCCTCCACAGATGAACCGTCAAACATGCATTTGTTGTCAAGAGCTTTCTCTAACTGGCTGGATGTAATTGCGACATTTTTCAGAATACCGAAAATATCAGTGAACTGAAGGCGGATAAATTCTACATCTTCCTCCTCCACCATTCTGAAAATATCATTTTTTGTATATTTGTTCATATGCACCTCCATACGCACCTTTGCCCCAGCCGCATGCACGCACCCGTGAATCATACGGCAAACCCTTTGTAAGATATCATACTACATTAAACAGGGTTTTGTATAGAGTTTAATCTGTTTTATGCGTATTCCTTGAGTTCCGCATTTTGTATTTTAAATGTGCCAAACACGCACATCACATTCTGTGATGTGGTGATTGTGCACAGAAATGTCATTTGGAAAACTGGTTTTCCGAATGACATTTTTATGCACAATGGCAATGCTGCCGCAGCAGCATGCCTTTTTGGCACATTTAAAATACAAAATGCGGAAACTCCAATGCATATTCTGGTTGAATATAAGAACATATTCTGGTATGATTATATATGATTCTATGCTTTGGCCGCCTGATAAGCTTATGCAGGACGCCAAAAGAAAGATGAAAGGAAGGTAACTTATGAAAAGAAAGCCGAAATACAGCAAACGCACTATATACGCCGCATTAACCGCGCTGGTCGTCCTGTGTGCCATTGTTCTTGGCATCACTCTGACCTCAGGTAATAAACGCCATAAAAGCGATCAGGAAGTTCTCGCATATGTGGGATCCGGATCCGCCTCTTTGCCTGAAAATGAGGAACCGTCCGAAACACAGCCTGAAACTACCAAGGCGCCTGACCCTGATGTCACTGTTGATATTATGATGATCGGAGATATGCTGGTGCATGAGGGCGTTTACAACAGCGGCCTGCAGGCTGACGGCACCTACAATTACGACCATCTTTTCAAAAATATCACTGAGGACATTGCAGAGGCCGATGTGCGCATCGTCAACCAGGAAACGATACTCGGCGGCCTTGAACTGGGATTGAGCGGCTATCCTTGTTTTAACAGTCCTTATGAGCTTGGCGATGCGGAGGCAAAAGCAGGCTTCAATATCATACTTCATGCGACCAATCACACTATAGACAAAGGACTGACCGGCGTTGAAAACTGCATGAATTTCTGGCGCACAAAGCACCCGGATATGCCTGTACTTGGCATTAATGCAAATGAGGAAGAGTACAACAGCATATATGTATATAATAAAGACGGATTTAAAATTGCATTTTTGAATTATACATATGGCACAAACGGCATACCGATCCCATCTGCCAACCCTTATTGCGTAAACATGCTTGATGAGGATAAGATTACGGCTGACGTGACTAAGGCAAAAGAACTTGCTGATATGGTAGTAGTCTGCCCGCACTGGGGAACCGAATATGTATACACTCCCGACAGCAACCAGCAGTACTGGACTAACTTATTTTTAAATCTTGGCGTGGATCTTGTGATAGGCTCGCATCCGCATGTTATGGAACCTGTGGAGACTCTTACCAGAGATGACGGCCACCAGATGGTTGTTTATTATTCGCTTGGCAATTTTGTCTCTAACCAGGATCAAAAGCCGAGAATGCTCGGCGGCATGGCCAAGGTACAGCTTGTTAAAAAATCTGACGGTTCATGCTATATTGACCATTACAGCTACACTCCTATCGTCACTCACAAGCTTTTTGGCACTTCGCTGATCACCTCCTATAAGCTGTCAGATTACACGGAGGAGCTTGCATCTGCCAATGCTATCCGCAATGATGCGGACTGCTACGACTTTTCGCTTGAATGGTGCAAATCGCTTTGCAGGCAGGTATTTGGCGATGCTTATGATGAAGAGAGCTGTTCTGTTTCGGTACAGCTGCACGCAGATTAATAATATTTACTGCAAATTTTTTCCGCTTCCGGAGCATTTCAATGGAATGTTCCGGAACTTTTTTTGATATAGTATATAAATAATGCTATCCTCTTTGGGAGTGATCGTTTTGAAATGTTTTATACATATGCTGTTAAAACCTATGAAAAAAATGTCAAATACGACACAGCTTGCACTTCTTGCCACGTTTCTGACCGCACTGGCTGTTTTCTTTTTCGCCGTTCCTGCTGTCTCTGAAACTGCGGCGCTGC
>CANRBP010000114.1 GCA_947628875.1 uncultured Lachnospira sp. | reverse complement strand
TCGCAGGCATAGCAGTTTGGCCCAAGAACGCAATTGTAACCCCGGGCACGAAACTTCTTTAATGCATTTTCAAAAGCCGAACGGTACGGCTCCGCCGCGCATCCAAACGCCGGAGCTGCAAAGCCTATCGTCCCGCTGTTTTTTAAAAATTCAGGATACCTCAACCAAGATGCCCGCCTTTCTGCCAAACGGCTGCCATGCAGCCTGTCCTAACAATATTTTTTGATCGTATTTATTACATTTGCCCGAATAACCGGCTCATAATGCTCTGCGATAAATGCGGCTCTCTGTAAACTGTATGCAGACAGCTCGCAATAATCCATCATGCTGTTTACAAACTGTTCATACCGCGCCTTCGCGCATCTTGTGCGCTCCATCAGCAAATATACGCTGCCGTCCGCAGGATTCCTGTAAAGAGCGCTCTTTATGCCCCATGTTTTTGGCGATTGAAAGCAGAACTGCTCAAGATCCTGCATAGATACAAAACGGCAGATCACAGCCTGCGAACCGACCATGCCGCCATAGCTGTCTACCGCAAATGACTGCCTGTCCTCATCTTCTTTGCATACCGGCTTAAACGGCGCCGTCCTGGCCAGATCCGCATTGGCGCTGTCATCTTTTTTTATAATGCTGCCCTGGCTGCTTTGGCTGCCTTTTGGCTGTGCAGGCAAAGCTGCATGTCCGCCGGCCTGCCGGAGCATATTGCCAAAATCATCCCTGCCTGAGGAAATAGTCAAAAGAATTGAATGGTTCGGCTGAGGCGTAAGCTGAAGCGACATAACGCCGCTGTTCATGATCACGCCAATGCTCTGCTGAGCTTTCTCCATCACGACATCAAGAAGCCCGTGTATCTTGGCTGTATCATTCCTAAAAAAATCATCCAGTGAAATATTGTTATCTTCGAGATCCTCCTCATAGAGGAGGCACTGAAACTTGGTATCATCAATCTTTTTAAATTCCATACGTGCCATCCTTCATATTATATATGAAACCATCAATATGTACCTGTTTTCTGCCAACATTCATGAAACTCCACAGTAGTATATACCATTATATCAGAAAAATATAAAAATGTAAATTTATCTGAATAAAATAATTTATTACTTGAGCTTCCGCATTTTGTATTTTAAATGTGTCAAAAATGCATGCTGCAACGGCAGCATTGCCATTGTGCACAAAAATGGCACTCGGAAAACCAGTTTTCCAGATGCCATTTTGTGCACAATCACCACATCACATTCTGTGATGTGCGTGTTTGACACATTTAAAATACAAAATGCGGAAACTCAAAATTTATCAGTGTTGAATATATGCGGCATATGTGTTATTTTTTCTTTAAATTATATTTTTGGAGGTTTCGCCAATGAGAAGCTATAAATTTTTTGCAAAACTGGCAGCTGCACTTTTTATGCTGTCCGCCGTCCTGCACTGTACAGACGTCAGGGCAGAGGAGACTCCCGAAGCAGCGGCAGTTGATATCAGAATAACATCAAGTTCCGGCAAAAACTGCAGCAGCCTGCTTGACCCGTCATACGACTCATATGTGTCATTTGACGCAGGAGAAACAATTACCATTACGGGAAACGAGCCTTTTTACGGCTTGTACATAATCTGGGGCGCACCGTCCGATCCATGGACATTCGGTTACAACGGCAAGACTGTCGAGTCCGGCACGCACGGTTTCCTGCATGAATACCTGCCTGTCGATGGCGGTACGGCCTCATGCACGATCTCGTTGGAAAAATCCGAACGCATCTGCAGCATTACCGCTTATTCTGCAGGCGCTCTTCCTGACAGCGTGCAGGTATGGGAGCCGTCCTGCCAGAACGCCGACCTGCTTGTATTTTCCACGCACGCTGATGATGAGATACTGTTTATGGGCGGCGTGCTGGCCACATACGGAGGCAGCCAGGGACTTGCAGTGCAGGTCGTTTATATGACGCAGTACTGGGACGGGCTGCGCATCCGCGAACATGAAAAGCTTGACGGCCTATGGGCAAGCGGCATAAAGCACTATCCTGTAAACGGCAGCTTTTCCGATCTGTATGCCGAAACTCTCGAGCAGGCCAATTCTATCTATAATTATGACGAGGTAGTAAGCTTTGTAACCGAACAGGTCAGGCGCTTCAAGCCGCTTATCTGCGTGACTCAGGATCTGAACGGCGAATACGGACACGGCGGGCATCAGCTCCTTGCGCACGCCGTATGCGATGCCGCAGACAGCTCCGCCGACAGTTCCTTCTGTTCGGACTCCGCCTCCGCTTTCGGCACATGGGATATCCCTAAGACTTACCTGCATCTGTACCCTGAGAACAAAATTACAATGGATCTGCGCCTTCCGCTTGAAAAAATGGGCGGACAGACTGCGCTCGATATCGCTGCTGCCGCCTACAAGCAGCATGTATCGCAGCAATGGTGCTGGTTCTATGTCTCAGATGACTACGAATACAGCTGCGCCGATTTCGGCCTGTACCGCACTACAGTAGGCGCGGATACGGAAGGCAATTCCATGCTCGAGCATATTGTCACCTATGAGGAACAGGAACGCATTGCGCAGCAGAAAGCATCTGAGGAAGCCTCACGCGCAGAAGCCAGCCGGCAGGCCGAGGAAGCTTCCGTCTCACAGGCCATAGCATCCAGCCAGGCTGCTGCCGCACAGGAAACGCAGCAGGCTGAGGCCGCCAGACGCAAAATGCTCCTGCCGGTTTTGCTCTGCATTGCCGCAGCCGCAGCCATATGCCTTTTGCTTCTGTCAAGGCGCAAGCGTAAAACCCGTTAAGTCCAGCGGATATAACTGATTCAGCCAGCTGTATTTTTCACTGTCACCGTATACTGAACCGGGCCGGTATAATTGCCGGCCTCATCAAAACCATATTTCGGAGAATACACAAAGGCGGTCAGGGTAATGGTACTGCCTACCTGGTCGATATCGGCTCCTGCTGTCAGTTTGATTGACGTCATAACCGTGTCGTCTGTCACCTCAGAGGCCAGCAGATGGCTGTACCAGTTACCCTGTACCTGATGAACATCATCATACAGATAGCATTCAAGATAATTGCGGTATGAAAATACATCATCAGGATGAAGTATTGTTTTTTTGACAATTTCTCCGGATTTTAACGGAAAGGCAATCGTATAGCCTATCTTGCATTCCTCTGCGTTATCAAAACGCTCCCAATACGAATTCCACACGCTGTCAAAATATCTGCCTCCAAAAGAAAAAGACGCTTCGTCTGTCGCAAACGCCTCAAAGCTGACAATATCCTTCCCCCTGACCCACTCGGACGAATAACCTTCCGAGCGCTCTCTTATTCCTGCCGCCTGATTGTATACATACAGAGACAGCGTTGTCACACCATACGGCGCGAGCGTTGTTTCCTCCTGCGCCGCCGGTGAGGAAGGTTCCTCAGATGCGGCCGTCTCAGATGCATATGTCTGCTCCGGTTCATCCGCTGCCGCCTGCTGCTTTGGCTCCGAGCAGGCTGCCATTATAAACGCGGAGGCAGCCGCAGCCAGGACAGCCGCCAGCCTCTTTGCAGAAATAATTCCGCTTGACGGCTTATTTTTTATTTTCTGTTTATTTATCTTTTTCATTTTAATCCCCATTCCGGAGCGTTTTACGCAACGTGGCAACGCGAATCTCAAATTCGCGTCTGCCATCAGGGGAATTTGTGACGCTCCGGTACAAATTCCCGCGTGAAAAATAAGCTATCGAGCTTATTTTTCAACCTAATACCCCTGACGCTCTTATATGCAAAAAAGATACCCTGGCAGGCTGCTATACAAGCTCTTTCCTCCCAGAGTATCTCTTTACCTAATGTCTAAACATGCTCTGCCTGTTATTTAGTTATTGATCAGCTTATCTTTCTCGTCATTCCAGCTGTAAAGCTTCCTGATCTCCTCACCGATCTTCTCTGACGGATGCTCAGACGCAAGCTTCCTCATAGCCTTGAAATGTACCTGGCCGCCTGCATCAGACATATCGAGAAGAAATTCTTTTGCAAATGTACCGTCCTGGATATCAGAAAGTATCTTTTTCATCGTCTTCTTTGTCTCTTCTGTGATAAGCTTCGGCCCTGTAACATAATCGCCATATTCAGCCGTGTTGGAGATTGAATATCTCATTCCGGCAAAACCTGACTGATAAATCAGGTCAACGATCAGTTTCATCTCATGAATGCACTCAAAATAAGCATTCCTCGGATCATAGCCTGCCTCAACAAGAGTCTCAAAACCGGCCTGCATCAATGCGCAGACACCGCCGCAGAGCACTGCCTGCTCACCGAAAAGGTCTGTCTCTGTCTCTGTCCTGAATGTCGTCTCAAGCACGCCTGCCCTTGCGCCACCGATGCCAAGAGCATAAGCCAGTGCAAGATCCTTTGCCTTTCCTGTTTCATCCTGCTCAACAGCGATAAGGCAAGGAACGCCTTTGCCTGCCTGGTACTCGCTCCTTACTGTATGGCCCGGTCCCTTAGGCGCGATCATCGTAACATCAACGCCCTTCGGCGCCTTTATCAATCCGAAATGTACATTAAAACCATGCGCGAACATCAGCATGTTGCCCGGCTCAAGATTCGGCTCGATATCTTCTTTATATAATTTCGCCTGCTTCTCGTCATTGATAAGGATCATAATGATGTCTGCCCTCTTAGCAGCCTCACTTGCGGTAAATACCTCAAATCCCTGCTCCTCTGCTCTCTTCCAGGACTTTGAACCCTCATACAGTCCGATAATGACATGGCAGCCGGAATCTTTAAGGTTCAATGCATGCGCATGACCCTGGCTGCCATAGCCAATGATGGCGATTGTCTTTCCCTCTGTTAAAAGTGATAAATTACAATCCTCCTGATAATAAATCTTAGCCTCTGCCATTTTACACTACCTCCAAATCGTAATAAAAAATATTTATTTTAAATTTGCAGAGCCCCTTGCAAGTCCGGTAATGCCCGTCCTTGCGAGTTCTGTAATTTTAAAACCATTGAGCAGTTCTATAAATGCGTTCAGCTTGTTCTGCGCGCCCGTCAATTCAATAATAACAGACTGCGGAGACACATCAACTATCTTCGCACGGAAAATATCGCTGATTGCAATGATATCCTGCCTGTGAGCAGCGTCACACTGCACCTTTACAAGCACAAGCTCCCTGCACACAGCCGCGTCAGCCGGAAGTTCCATGATTTCCTTTACATCTATCAGCTTGGCCAGCTGCTTGTGTATCTGCTCCAGGACATCTTCCTCCCCGGTCACTGTAACAGTCATCCTTGACAGCTTTGAATCAGTTGTCTCCCCTACCGTAAGACTGTCTATGTTATAACCTCTCCTGCTGAACAAGCCAGCAACACGGCTCAAAACGCCTGAAGAATTTTCAACAAGGATTGAAAAAACTGCATGTCTCATATCTGCCTCCATGTTCGCAAACATTATAACTTCTAACCAGAATATTCTATCAATTGCTCAGTCTCTTGTCAATACGCAAATCTGTGCAGAAAGTCCGTCAGCATCAGCCGGGTCATGCGTTGCCAGCAGGCATGTCCTGCCTCTTTGGTTTTCCATGACATACCGCACTGCGCTTGCTTTAGTGCTGCTGTCAAGGCCGTTAAACGGCTCGTCAAGCAGCAGCGTATCCGCCTCTGCGATCATTGCCCTAACCAGCGCCACGCGCCTGCGCATGCCGCCGCTCAGCTCGCGCACCGGATGTTTCAGGCAA
>CANRBP010000113.1 GCA_947628875.1 uncultured Lachnospira sp. | reverse complement strand
TGTAATCGTGAAAACTTTTAATGAATTTTCAGGGTTGTTTTACTGTTTGATTGCCAATGTTCAAATCAATTCATTTTCCTATATCAAACAAATTTGCTTCGCAGATTTGTTTTTGTGTTGCCGCTCGAGGCGACTTGTATATATTAGCACCTGTTTTTTTGATTGTCAATAACTTTTTTCAAATTTTGACAAATTATTTTTCTCTTTCAATCAGTTTAAATACCGCCGTATTTGCATAGGTCAGCGGTTCATTATGCATAAAAAATACAATTCCGTCAATCGGCGAATGCAGGATTTCGCGCACTTCGCCTTCATACGGATCCAATATGCGCGCCAATTCCTGCCCTTTCGACACTTCCTGCCCTGCTTTCACTGATGCCTCAAATATTCCTGCCATCTTTGTCCTTACTGCCGCCATGTCTGTATCGTCCACAACCATAGAATGATATCCGTCATGCCCATGATATTCCACGATTCCCTGCTTTGCCATAAAAGTAAGAATCCCTCGCACCGCATCGTCCGCGCTTTCCTTTTCCACCTCGTCCGTTGAGGTCGTATAGATGCTAAATGCTTCTGTCTCCCAAACCTGCCAGTTATAATTTAATGTTGTTGTGTCATATGGCTTCGGGTGGCGCAATACCACATACGGCATGCCGAACTTTTGGGCAAGCTGCACATTTTCATACCCTGTCTTCATCATCCTCACATGAGGCATAAAACGCCCCGGCATATAAAAAGATGCGAACTGAATGCCATATTTGTAATCCTTAACCGCCTCAAACACGCCGCCTGCGATCCTCTGTGTCGTTTCTCCAAGGGAATATCCCGGAAACATTCTGTTAATGTCTGTATTATCCGTAGGCCAAAAGCGTTTCTTTATGTTAATTGAATAAGGATTTACAGACGGAATAACCAAAATTTTGTGATTTGGCAAGATTTTTCTCTCATTTTCTAATTTTTTCAGGCGCTTTACAATCTGTGAACAGGCGTAAAGCTGCTGTATTTCATTTCCGCGTATGCTTCCTATTATGCATACGGATTTCTCGCCATTTCCAAACTCATATCCTGTCACGCGCAGATTATCCCTGTAGAGCGCTTTAATCTCATAAATGATTTTTTTCTCCATGAAATTCACCTTCCTGTATCTGTTAACCGGACTGCCCCTGCTTTGCCAGAACCTCTTTACGCAGGAGGCGCCCAACCAGCGAACCGGCATCTACAACGGGATATTCCCTGATCGTAAACAAAATCCCATCGACAGGAGAATAAATCTCATTAAGCACTTTTCCCTCCAGCGGATCAATAATGCTGCCGATATGATCGCCCTTTTTGAGTTTTTCCCAGTGTTTTACATGCGGCACAAACATTCCGGCCACGGCTGCATTCAAAAAGATAACGTCCTCCGGATCTTCGGAAAGAATTGGCGTTCTCACGCTCTTTACCTCCCCTTTCCAGATTCCCATATGGTGCATCAGCTGAAAAATGCCATCTGCAAGCTGGTCGCAGTACGTTTTTGTTATCCTCATTCCAACGCCCATTTCGACAACAAGCGTTGGAACGCCGATACTGTTCAGGCTGTGCGCCAGTGTAGACTGCAATACAGTGCTTGCGCCATGCACCCAGATAAAATCTACATTCATCTGCTTTGCAAGCGGGATCAGGCTGTCCTTATGCGATTCGTTAATACGGATCTGCGGTATTTCCGTAAGATAAATATTACTTGCATGAATATCAATGCACACATCGGAGCCTGCCAGATCCTCCATTATCTCCGCAGCCAGATATTCCGTCATAACTCCGTCTTTATTGCCCGGAAAAATACGGTTCATGTCAAGATCAAACCCCGGGATTCCTCTGGTGACTGAATCAATGCCGAGAGGATTCATCGCCGGATAAATATCTGCGATGCCTTCCAAACATTCTATATTTTCCTTAATGCGCCTGATAAGCTCAAAGCACACATATTGCCCCTCCAGCTCATCTCCGTGTATTCCCGTCACAATACTGATACGCTTTTTTCCATTTCCCTTCCCAACGATATGATTTTTTTTGATTTCCAATGCTTCATCGACAGGAAGCCCTACTTTCGCAACCGTCTCTACCATATCCATACCTCATTTCTTTTTAAATTGAAGGCCAAAGACAAAAATCACGGCGGCTGTTCATAATGCAAACACTCACTAATTCTATAACCGGCTGACGCTGACGCTGATTTCCTGCGTCTGTCCTCCGCCGCCTATAATGATTCCGCGGTTTATCATGCAATCCGCAGCATCTCTTCCCACATTAATCTTAATATGGGAATCCGTCACCTCAACATCATTGGTCGCATCCAGAGCGCACCAGCCATCAGGAGTCAGGATCTCTACCCAGGCATGGCTGAGGCCTTCTCCCTCAAGCATGCCTGCAACATATCTTGCCGGTATATTTTCCAGCCTGCACAGCGCTATCAATATATGCGCATAATCCTGGCATACTCCTTTTCTCTCCGCCCATGTTTCCTCCGCAGTCGTATTAATGTACGTAACATTTTTCTCATATGTAAAATCCTGATGAAGCCGATGCATGAAATAAATGCCTTTCTCATAAGCAGTGCCTCCTGACGGCATCATTTCCTTTAGCGCAGCATGATACGCGCGGAGTCCTTCACCAGGCACGACCAGTCCATGAGGATATTTGTAATTGCCGATAATTGATTCCTCTTTATATTCATCAAACTTCCGGATTCCTGTCTCCACAGTTCCTGTAACATGAAAAAGAAAGACACTGTGCGGAAAATCCACGCTGCCATACGCCGTCAGATTGCCAAAAGAATCTTTTCCCTTCTGCCATTTATTGGCAGGAACAGCCTCTATTTTAATATTTTCAACCCTTTGGCACCGCGTACTCTGCGGAATGCACTTCATGGTATAATGGCACTGCCCTACCTCCATTTCGTATGTGATCTTCATACAGTAATCGAAACCCAGACGTGTCATTTCTGAACTCTCCTTTATATGATTGCTTCTACTTCTTCCACAATCCTATAATAGTTGATTTCAGGCATTTCTACAAGTTTTTTTAACTCATTCACTCTTTCTTTATTATATTTTATTCCGCTCCTGCCAATCCTTGTCGCAAGGCGGTCTATCTCGCGAATCAGCACATTTCTGTCGCTGCCAAGCCGTGCATACAGATCAATCCTCTCAATCCGCTTTCCGGTCTTGATGATATTCCTGACCTGCTGAGAATCAATATTGTCATCGGCTATTCCCCAGAATGCCAAAATATTGTCGATCACACGCTGCATCTCAATCATCGGCGCCCTGCTTATCTTTGCCTTATTCATATCATAGATGGCAAGCTGTATGTAAGACAGCGTCTCCGATCCTATTTCCTCCCTGAGCACGACAGCATTGTCATACGCCCGTTTAAGATTACTGATAATAGAATCCGGATTATTTTCATCAAAAGGATAATCCTTTCTAAATGTATCCCTGTCGCCATACACATCAGGAATATCAATTCTCTGGCAAAAGTCTGTGTAATTATATGCAAGATTGTCAATCAGCCTGTCGTAACTGACTGAATACAGCCGCAGGGTCGTATATACCCGCTCCGAATATCTGCCAAGCCAAAACAGCCTGTTTTCCTGTTCTACTGAGATAATACCCATGTGTCTTTAAAACCTCCTCCCTGTGATGAGTTTACGATAAATGAATCCGGATTTCTTGAAAAACGCGTCAATCCGCTTTTCCAGACCATCGGCTCATCTGCCATAAGCACAAACGCGCGCAAATCCGCTTTTCTGGGTACTGCGCTGTTATCCTCTAAAATATCAATATCAAGAAAATCGATTACTTCCTGCGCAATAAAACGGCGCGGCTCATTTTTTAAACATTCGATAAATCTTTTCTTTTCCTCATCTGACAGACTGTTTCCAAATACGACGCCATAACCGCCTGCCTCTGCCACATCTTTCAGCACCAGATCGTCAAAATGCTCCAGTACATACTCCATATCTTCCCTGTAAAACGGAAGATATGTCGGAGCGTTCTGCAAAACCGGCTCCTCGCCCAAATAATACTTAATCATTTTAGGCACAAAATAATATATCCCTTTGTCATCTGCAACGCCGTTTCCCGGAGCATTTATAATTGCGACATTTCCTTTGCGGAACACATCGTAAATATGCGGAATCCCTATAAGCGACTCAGGATTAAAATTCATCGGATCAAGATATTCGTCCGAGATCCTGCGGTACACAGCTCCTACGCGCTCAAGCCCTCCGTTTGAATTGACATAATAAAGAATATCATCTTTTACCTGCAGCTCCGAGCCATTCACCAGATGAGCTCCCGTCTTTTCCGCAAGATACGAATGTTCAAAGTACGCCGCATTGTAACGCCCCGGCGTCAGGATTACCGTGTGTCCGCCGACATTTACATAGTCCATTGTTTTCCTGAGAAGCTGTGCATAATTGCGGTTATCTTCCAGATGCACATTTTCAAATGTCATCGGACTGCTCCTTCTGCACAGTTCCCGTGCTATCATCGGATAGGAAGCTCCTGACGGAACGCGCAGATTATCTTCCAGAATATACCAGTTTTTGTCTTTTCCCTGCACCAGATCTATGCCGGATATATGCGAATAAATTCCTTTTACCGGCATCACGCCTTCGCACTCCGCAAGATATCCGCTCGATATAAAAATAAATTCCTCCGGTATCACTTTATCTTTCACAATTTTTTTATCGCTGTAAATATCTTTCAAAAATAAATTAAGAGCCAGCACCCTTTGCTTTAAGCCTCTTTCCAGATACTCAAACTCCTTTTTTCCAATCACCCTGGGAATCGCATCAAATGGAAACAGCTGCTCTTTAAATGTCTTATTTTTGTATATGCCAAATTTCACGCCGTACCGCGCTAACAGCTCGTTTACCGCATCTGTATGTTCCAACAAATCCAAATCATACATAAAAGCTTCCCTCCTTTTCCTGATGACAAAAACAAAGGCGCCCTGCCTGAATGCAGAACGCCTTTGTTCATATCTTAAATAAATATTCGCTTTAAAATTCTTTAAAAATTATACAGCCAGCTTTTTTCTTTGTCAATCATTTTTTGCCCTGATTTTTATCTATATGTTTTATCAGCAGATTTTTCCCAGAACCGCCTCGTCATTAAAAACCTGCATAGTTTGTGCAGTTTTTCCGCAGATACGCACATTAACGATTGTATTTACTGCGGCTTTTGCGCCTCCCTCAAATTCTTCTGCCGGAATACAGACGCGCACATAGTTAGCGGTATATCCGGCCGCATATTCTTTGCCGTCAGCCTCGCAGACTTCCTCTATCAGGACGGCTGCTGTTTCTCCGTCAAACTGCGCCCGGTATTCGGCCGACATCTGTTTCCCAAGCGCAATCAGCCGTGCGCTCCTGACTGCCTTTTTTGATTCGTCAACCTGATCCGGCATTTTATCCGCCGCCGTCCCCTTTCTGCGCGAATATTTAAAAATATGCATCTCATAAAAAGCAGCTTTTTTCAGGAATGCCTCTGTCTGCTCAAACTCTTCGTCAGTCTCAGCCGGAAATCCCACTATCACATCTGTTGTTATCGCCGGCCGGTCATAACAGCTCCGTATCAGCCGGCATTTTTCCATATATTCATCTGCCGTATACCGGCGGTTCATGCGCCTTAAAGTCTCTTCGCATCCGCTCTGCAGGGACAAATGGAAATGCGGGCAGACTT
>CANRBP010000112.1 GCA_947628875.1 uncultured Lachnospira sp. | reverse complement strand
TGCCCCCTTGGGTAACGCAGCGCAAACGGCCCATCATAATCCTCAAGCGCAAATTTCAGCGCTTCTTTCAGCTCCCACGCATTTTTTGGCGCAAACATGGTCATATTCGGTATGTTGCGCAGAAAAGACACATCAAAGATACCCTGGTGCGTCTCGCCGTCGCTGCCCACCAGACCGGCACGGTCAATAGCAAAGACAACATGGAGCTGCTGTATGCACACATCATGTACAATCTGATCGTAAGCGCGCTGCAGGAAAGATGAATAAACAGCAAATACAGGCTTCATGCCGCCTGCCGCAAGGCCAGCCGAAAAAGTGACAGCATGTTCCTCCGCAATCCCAACGTCAAAAAACCTCTCCGGATACCATTTTGAAAATTTGGCCAGGCCGGTACCGTCCGGCATGGCCGCTGTTATAGCCGCCACTTTGTCATCCTGCTTTGCTATTGAACACAGCGCATCTGAAAAAATCTGCGAATAGCTCGGCTCTTGGCCGGAAGACAGAACCTCCCCTGTCTTAATGTCAAACGGCGCTATGCCGTGGAATTTGCTGGGGTTGCGCTCCGCCGGCTTATAGCCGTGTCCCTTTTGCGTCACGACATGAACAAGAACCGCATGGTCGATGCGCTTCGCTACCTTGAATATCTTTATCAGCCTGTTTATGTCATGTCCGTCAACCGGCCCTAAATATGTCAGTCCCATGCTCTCAAAAAGCTGATCATGGATCAAAAAATTCTTAAAGCTCGTTTTTGTCTGTTTCAGCCTGTCCACAATCGCATCGCCCTTAGGCAGTTTGTACAGAATATTGGCTACGCCCTCCTTAAAATCATAATAGGAAGCGGACGCGCGTATGTCGCCAAGCATCTTGGATACGCCGCCCACATTTTTTGAGATGGACATATTGTTGTCGTTTAAAACAATGATAAAATTACTCTTTACCTGCGATGCATTGTTCAGCGCCTCGTAAGCCATGCCGCCTGTCAGCGCGCCGTCACCGATAACCGAGATGACATTGTAGCTCTCTTTTTTTATTTCGCGCGCGCAGACATAACCCAGGCCTGCTGAAATCGATGTTGAGCTGTGGCCTGTGTCAAAAGCGTCATAATTGCTCTCGTTTCTTTTCGGGAATCCGCTCATGCCGCCGAATTTGCGCAGCTGGTCAAACTGATTCTTCCTGCCGGTCAGTATCTTATGCGTGTAGGACTGATGCCCGACATCCCAGATCAGTTTGTCCTGAGGCAGATTAAAAACCAGATGCAGCGCCATTGTAAGCTCGACCACGCCGAGGTTAGATGCCAGATGGCCGCCCGTCCTGCTGATCTTGTCGATCAAAAACGCCCTTATTTCATCAGCAAGCTGGTTATATTCAATTGGTTCAAGTTTTTTTATATCATTTGGTTTATTGATTTTTTCCAGTATCATGCCACTTATCCTGCTGACCGCCTTTTCATGTGCGCCTAAAGGTTACTTTTCCCGGCTGGCCAGTTTATATACAAGCGCTTCCAGAAATGTATTTTCCCTAAAATCCCGGATAATTCCTGCTGCTTCACCGGACATAGCTGCTATATCCGCCTTTGCCCGTTCCATCCCGTAAAGCGTCACATATGTTGTCTTGTTATTTTTTTCATCACTTAAAACAGGCTTGCCCAGTACTTCCTGCGTGCCTGTCACATCCAGAACATCATCTTGTATCTGGAACGCATATCCTATACAGCGCCCGGCCCTTTCCAGGCGGGCAGCTGCCGCCTCATCAGCGCCTGCCAGCGCTGCTCCGGCAACCAAAGCCGCCTCTATCAGCGCGCCTGTTTTTAATTTAAATATAAAATCAAGCTGTTTCGGATCCATCGGCTTGCCTGTCAGCCATACGTCAAGGGATTGTCCGCCTACCATGCCGTATATGCCGGCTTTTCCCGCGATAACAGACGCCGCCTTAGCCATGCGCTGCATAATAGCCGGATCGCCGGCCTTCAATACAGCTGACAGCATAATCTCATAGGCGTAATTGAGAAGCGCATCACCGGCAAGGATTCCGAAATCTTCGCCATATTTTTTGTGAGTGGTCAATCTTCCGCGCCTGTAATCGTCATTATCCATCGCCGGAAGGTCATCATGGACGAGAGAATATGTGTGGATATATTCAATTGCTGCCATAAATGGTTCTACGCAATCCGGATCTGTGCCGCCGCACAGGCTGTATGCCTCCTGCATGAGCAGCGGACGCAGCCGTTTTCCTCCTGCTTTCACGCTGTAGGCGGCAGCTTCAGCCACACGCTCCTGAAATCCGTCCTGTTCCGGCAGGTAACGTTCAATAACCGCATTGACTGCCGCCGTTTTCCGTTCGAGTTCAAGTTCAAACTCCATCTTCCCCTTCCTCTCCGTCCTTTAAGATGATCATCTGCTTTTCCACCTTGTCAAGCTGAGCATTGCAGTGCCTGACCAGTTTGATGCCCTCCTTGTAGCATTTAAATGCTTCGTCTAAAGACAGGCTGCCGTCCTCAAGTTTTCCAACAAGCTCGTCCAGTTTTTCAAATGATTCCTCAAGCGTCAGTGTTTTCGCCATACAAAACCTCCATTGTCTTTGCCCTGACCCTTCCGTCACGCAGATAAACATCAAGCTCGTCCCCGGCTTTGAGCTCACGGACCGAACTTATGCGGCTGCCGTCCGCCCTCTGCGTATACGAGTTCCCCTGGCCGAGCCTGGCCAGCGGCGATACGCCGTTGAGGCGCGAAGATGCAAGCTCAAGACGGTGCCGCCTGTCTTTCAGAATGCTGAGAAAAGCCTCCTCCAATGCATCTTCAAGCTGCATGAGCTTCTGTCTTTTCTCCTGCGCCTGGCTGACAGGGTTTAAAAACTTCAGTTTCAGCGCATACTGCTCAGCCTGGCTGCGCAGGCTGTCCAGCTTTTTGCCAAGTCCTGCATAGAGCGACATGGCATAGTCCAAAATACTGCCCTCCACCAGCGTGATATCGGCTACAGCAAGCTCAGCCGCTGCTGAAGGCGTTGGCGCGCGCAGATCCGCCGCAAAATCCGTCAGCGTAAAATCTGTCTCATGCCCCACAGCCGAAATCACAGGCGTATTAGTGTTAAATACCGCCTCAACTACACGCTCCTCATTAAATGCCCACAGGTCTTCTATAGAACCGCCGCCGCGTCCTACAATCAGCACATCAAGACCCATTTTGTCCAGCTCGCGGATACCGCGCACAATGCTGTCCGCCGCCCCCGCGCCCTGCACAAGGGCAGGATACAGAACAAGCTGCACATAGGGATTGCGCCTGTATGAGATATTGCAGATATCATGGACAGCCGCTCCCGTAGATGCCGTTACGATGCCTACTGTCCGGCTGAAACGGGGAATAGCTCGCTTGTATTCCCCGGAAAAATACCCCATTTCCTCAAACTTCTGCTTTAACGCTTCGTACCTCAGGTACCAGGCTCCAACGCCGTCAAGCTCCACGCTGGCTGCATAAAGCTGATACCTGCCGTCACGCTCATATACATCAATCCTGCCGCCTGCAACAACCTGCATTCCGTTCTCAAGATGCATGGAAAGGTTTTTGGCCTGTCCTGCGAACATGACAGCCGAAAGCGTGCCGCCGGAATCTTTCAGCGTAAAATAAATATGCCCGGAGGTATGGTATTTGCAGTTAGAAATCTCCCCCTTGACAGATACCCTGCTCAACACAAAATCCTGCCGGAACATATTTTTGATGTATGTATTCATCTGCGTGACCGTATAGGCTCCTCCTGCCATGCCAACCTCCCCGCACGCGCGGCATCACGCCGCATTCTGATTCTGCATTACAGCCATTATGCAAGCTTGGCCAAAACTCCGTTTATAAATGATGGCGCATTGTCTGCGCCATATTTTTTTGCAAGCTCGATCGCCTCATTTATAGCAACATTAACAGGAATATCATCGTCATACTGCATCTCATAAACAGCAAGCCGCATGATCGCCAGTTCCGACTTTCCAAGACGGTTTGTCGGCCACCCCTCGGAAACCTCATTGATCGTCTCGTCAATTTTCTCGACAAGGCCTGCTACAGCCTTAGCCTTGCCTGTTATATACTTTTCTTCCTCCTCGCTGGCAGCATGCACGCCCTCCATATAGTATCCGGCCTGCTCATCCATTTCATCAGCATCATAAAATTCCAGCCGGAATAATATCTTAAATATATGCTCCCGCATCGCTGACCTTGTCATCGCTTCATCCTTTCACATGCATATCTTAAAAAACTGTCAAAAGGTGCATGCCTGCTGCCGCTATGTGCAACACAAACATGCACCGATATGGCGCAGCTCTCCGGCTAACTGCCAGCAGCAGCACCATCTGGATCATTCAGACTCCATATTCACGCCTGCAATCCTGATGTTCACAACAGACACCTCAAGTCCTGTCATGGTCTCAATAGCTGACTTTACGCGTTCCTGGACTTTCTCAGACACGGACGGTATCTCGCATCCATACCGGATATTAAGCGCCAGATCCACTGCAACTGAAGTCTCATCAACTGTGACCTTAACGCCTTTTGAGAGGTTCTTCATGCCAAGCTTGCTGACCAGCTCATTCGTAATGTTGCCGGCCATGGATTCAACACCGTCAACCTCGGTTGCAGCCAGTCCGGCAATAATGGCAACCACTTCATCAGCCACGCGTACCTCCCCGATATTGACATTCTCATGTATGGTATAGTTATTCCCTTTATCTTCAAACTCCTTTGTCATGACGCTCCTCCTGTTATCCTTAATTGTACTTAAATAGTATTATAATCAATTATTTCCATTATTGCAAATATTTATTGTAATCTTGTCTGCCGCAACGCCGGTTTTTCTTTTTACTATGTCTTCGATCTGCGCGCGCTCCGTATCAGTCAGCTGTGCGCTATTTACGACAACGTCAACGCTCCCGTCCAGTATGGAAACTACCGCCTCTTTAAACCCTTTTGCCTCAAGCAGCAGTTCCGCTGCGATCTCCCGTTCTGAATCCTCCGCTATTGCAGACAGCTTGGAAGCCGCTTCCTGCCTTGATTCTTCTGATAAGCTGCTGTTATTTATAATTTCCAGAAGCGTTTCTTTATTTTTTGCGCGCACCTGTTCCCTGCTCAGCTTAGCCTCCGAAACAATACCGGAGGACACGCTGTTTCCGGACGTCAAAACGACTGTTCCCGGCTCCTCCATGCTCTCTTCGTCCGGCTCCGCATCGTTGCTCAAAATATCTCCCGAAACTTCATCGACAGGGTTTGAAGTCGGATCGACCGTGCTGTCTGAACTGACAGACATGATATCCGACAGGTTCCCTGTATAGTTGATATACCCGGCTACTGCGATCATAATTGCCAAAGCAGTGATAATTACCTGATTTTTTTTAATCTTTTTCAAAACAGCCTCCATAAATCATGAAATTAATTCTCCGTCACTGAAAATTTACGTTTTCAGTTTTAACACCTTGATTTTATGTACAGGTGTCCCAAGCAGTGCTTCTACCGCTAATGTAAGATCAACTGCGATTGCCTGATCACCACCTCCCTCTGCAACGATAACAACGCCCTCTATCTGCGGCATATTCTCGGACTGTACATAAGGCTGGCTCCCCTGTGCTGAATCATAATAAATACTCGTGCTCGAGCCGCTCTCCGACTGCTGGCGCCGTGTTCCGCCCGCGCTGTCTGTTTCCTCAAGAGATTCATTTGCATAATCCGAATCCGTTGCAAGCACCCTTTCCCCTGAGGTTTTGACAGTAACAATAGCCTTGACCCTGCCCGC
>CANRBP010000111.1 GCA_947628875.1 uncultured Lachnospira sp. | reverse complement strand
TTCGATTATGGCATATGCGCTTTTGAAAGGCGTGCGCCTGGGCATTCTGCCTGAATCGTACAGGCAGTATGGCGAGAAAGCATTGGAAGGCATCTGTGACAGGTACTTAAAGACCAATGAGGACAAAGGAATGTCTCTCGGCGGCATCTGCCTTGTGGCTGGCCTTGGAGGAGATAAAAGGCGTCCAGGGACATATGATTACTATATGTCTGAGCCGGTTGTGGAAGATGATGCCAAGGGCGTTGGCCCGTTCCTTCTCGCATATACGGAACTGCTGAGATATAAGAACAAATAGGCATTAAGTTAGAAATATGCTGGTTGTGGGAGTCTGTCTTGTAAGCGGACTCCCGTTTTCGGCAGGTTTGACAGCCGCAGCGCGGAGGTAAACAATTATGAAACCATATATAACAGCGGAAGAAGTCCTGGAAAGCCAGGGTGACGGAAAGAAGAGCTACCGTTTGCTTACGGCAGAAAACGGGTGCGTCAATGGCTGCGCTTCGGGCATAACCGTATATTCAGACTATGAATTTAGCAGCCATCCGGGCGTGCATGACGACCAGGAAGGGTTTTATGTGCTGGAAGGCGAGGGATATGCTAAACTTGATGACTTGGAATTTTCGATAAAAGCGGGCGATTCCTTCATTGCGCTGCCGGGCGTGGCGCATACGGTCAAAACAAAGCCGGGGAGCGTGCCGGTGAAGGTTTTCTGGTTCCACAGCGGAATTTAGGAATGCGCCGTATATGGAGGCAGCGGCCGGCCGCCGGCGCAGACGGTAAGCGGAATTGTGGGGAGGATATTTATGCAGGATTATCCATACTCAGAGAAAAATAACTGGCAGGCGGACATGTTAGGCAGGAAGCAGTTAAACAGTACAATGTCAGGCCGTCCGCTGTCGGATGACGAGATAGACAGCACCATGAAGGATTTGACAGCGGAAATGTTTGCAGAGAAAAAACGCTGGCTTTTTAAGGAAAACATCCGGCTTGAGGAACTGAAACGCAACCTGGAGGATGAGCGGAAAGTCATGGACATCCAAAAAGGAATGCTGGAAAAGCAGCAGAGCAGGAACATGCTGCTGCGCAAGCAGCTTCAAAACCAGAAAAGCCTGTTCGACAGGCAGTGGCAGATACTTGAGAGAGAAACAAGGCAGCTTGCAATCGACAAAGAACGCTTTGACAGGGAAAAACGCGTTTACCGTGACGAAGTATACCGTGAGGCGCGCCGCGGCATGTCTTACTCGGAAAATGTCAAGATATTTTTTAAAGGCGTTGATGACACAGCTTCCCTGAAACAGCGTTATAAAGCCCTGATGAAAATCTTCCATCCGGACAACACGCATGGAGATAAAGAACTGATCCAGGCGATCAATACAGAATATGAACAGTTAAAACGCTATTATCTTGGAACCTGACAGCCGGACTGGCGTATGCGGTACAGACGGCTGATTGGAAAAGCAGGAGGAAAAAGAAAAATGTTTAAGATTAACGACAACTATTTAAAGCTTCCGGGCAGTTATCTTTTTTCAACAATTGCCAGGAAGGTAAGCGCATTTCAGGAAGCAAACCCGGATAAACAGATAATCCGTTTGGGTATCGGCGATGTGACGCAGCCGCTGGCGCCAGCAGTTATCGATGCACTGCATGCCGCAGTAGATGAGATGGCGCATGCGGAAACTTTCCGCGGATATGCGCCGGATCTGGGGTATGATTTCCTCAGGAATGCCATAGCGGATCATGATTACAGGCAGCGCGGCGTAGATATAGCGGCTGATGAGATATTTGTTAGCGATGGGGCAAAGTCTGATTCCGGAAATATCGGCGATATTTTTTCTGTTGACAATAAGATTGCAGTTTGCGACCCTGTTTATCCGGTATATGTTGATACAAATGCAATGGCAGGCAGGACAGGCGATTATATAGAGGACAAACAGAGCTGGAGCAATGTCATCTACATGCCTTGTACGGCAGAAACGAATTTTGCGCCGCAGCTTCCAAAAGAGACGCCGGACATCATTTACCTGTGTTTCCCGAATAATCCGACAGGCTCGGCTATCACAAAGAATGAGCTGCAGGCATGGGTGGACTATGCAAATAAAAATGGTTCAGTTATCATATATGACGCGGCATATGAGGCATACATATCCGAGAAGGACGTGCCTCATACGGTTTATGAGTGCGAAGGCGCAAGAACATGTGCGATCGAGCTTAGAAGCTTTTCAAAGAATGCAGGCTTTACAGGCGTAAGGCTTGGATTTACCGTAATTCCGAAAGATTTAAAGTGCGGCGGCGTAATGCTGCATAGCCTCTGGGCAAGGCGGCATGGAACAAAATTCAACGGTGCGCCGTATATCGTGCAGCGCGCAGGCGAGGCCGTTTATTCTGAGGAAGGCCAGAAACAGACAAATGAGCAGATTGCATACTATATGAACAACGCAAAGACAATACTGACAGGCTTAAAAGAAGCAGGTTATACCGTGTCAGGCGGCGTGAATGCGCCATATATCTGGTTAAAGACGCCGGATAACATGACATCGTGGGAGTTCTTTGATCATCTGCTTGAGCACGCAAATGTAGTCGGCACGCCGGGATCCGGGTTCGGTCCAAGCGGTGAAGGGTATTTCAGGCTTACTGCATTCGGCTCATATGAGAATACTGTAGCAGCAATTGACAGGATTAAGAAAATGTAATAACAATTTTTGGAAGAAATAAGCCAATGCGCGCAAAACTTCTGCAGCGCCAGAATATGCGCATGTCAAGCAGATTCCGCCGCCCGTTAAATCTGATAAACGGGCGGCGTTTTCTTAAAATACGCCTCATGGGCATTCAAGGCGTAAAACTCAAAAGCCTGCCGCTCTTTACAGATACCTTAAAATGCGATAAAATAAATATAATCTTAAACTGGGTGGTCGTGCGTGTGCGCCGAAGGCGAGGGCAGCAAAGGCCAGGAATTGAGCAGGAGGGTAAATGCATATATGCTGACTAATGATGCAACTGTAAATAAAATTAAACATGAGGTACTCTATGAGGTGGCAAAGCTGGCTTTTTCAGGAGAATTTGATGAAAAAAAAGACCAGATCGCCTTTAAAATGATACCGGGGCCGAAACCAAAGTTCCGCTGCTGCATTTACAAAGAGCGCGAGATAATCCGCCAGCGCGTGCGGCTGGCAGAGGGACTTTGCCCGACAGACAATGACCGTGAAGGATCGGACAATATAATTCAGGTTATTGATACGGCTTGCATGGACTGTCCCCTGTCTCATTACATAGTAACGGATAACTGCCGCAAGTGCATGGCAAAGGCGTGCCAGCAGTCGTGTAAGTTTGGAGCTATCTCAATGGGGCGTGACCGTGCATATATTGATCCTGATAAATGCAAGGAGTGCGGCATGTGCGCGCAGAACTGCCCGTACAACGCCATTGCGGATCTGATCAGGCCCTGCAAAAAAGCGTGCCCTGTCAATGCTATCACTATGGATGATAATGGAATATGCGTCATTGATGACAGCAAATGCATACGCTGCGGACAGTGCATACACCGCTGCCCGTTCGGCGCTATCGGCTCAAAAGCCGCCATGGTTGACGTAATCCGTTCAATCGTGAGCGGTAAACGGGTTGTGGCAATGTTTGCTCCTGCCATGGAGGGGCAGTTTGGCCAGGATATCACGATGGCAAGCATACGGACGGCGTGCAGGAAGCTGGGATTTGCGGACATGGTAGAAGTTGGCCTTGGCGGCGATATGACAGCCGCTGCCGAAGCGGAAGAGTGGATAGATGCATATAAGGAAGGACAGAAAAAGACGACATCATGCTGTCCGGCATTTGTAAATATGATAAGAAAGCATTTTCCGGAGCTGGAAGGAGCTATCTCAACAACAGCATCGCCGATGTGCCTTGTCTCAAGAATGCTGAAAGCTCAAGATGAAAATACCGTAACAGTATTTGTCGGCCCGTGTATAGCAAAGAAAGATGAAGCAATGGATAAGTCAATAGCCGGCAATGCGGATTATGTCCTTTCAATCGGTGAATTTAGGGCTATAATGCGTGCTAAGGGCGTCAGATTTGAGCCGGAAGAAAATGATATCCAGCAGGCGAGCATATATGGCAAGCGTTTTGGAAACGGCGGAGGCGTTACGGCGGCGGTTCTTAAAAGCATGGAAGAATCAGGGGAGGACATTTCAAAATACAAGGTAGAGAAATGCTCCGGCGCCGCAGAGTGCAGAAAGATACTTACTCTTCTCAAAGCCGGCAGGCTTAATGCAGACTTTGTTGAGGGAATGATGTGCGAGGGCGGCTGCGTTGGAGGACCGAGCCAGCACCGCACGGAAATGCAGTTCAAGAAGGACAGGGAAAAACTGCTTGGCGAAGCGGATACAAGAGGCGTTCATGAAAATCTGATGGAGTATGATATGGAATCCTTCAGGATGCACCGGTGAACATCAGTAAGCACAGGAGGGGCGGCAGTGGAATTTAATAAAATAGAGAAAGTGCATTCAGGCAGATTTATAGACCGCTATGACATAACCTATACGGCAGCGGACGGCCAAAAAAAGGTATATGAGATGATCAGCAGGAATCACGATATCAGGACGGCGGAGGAAGTTCAGAACTGCGGCACTGACGGCGTTGTAATAGTTGCTACAGACGAGCAGGGAGATAAAATACTTCTTAACCGGGAATTCAGAATGGCTGTAGGCGGCTATGTATACAATTTTCCTGCTGGGCTTGTGGACTCAGGCGAGACGCCGGAAGAAGCTGCAGCAAGGGAATTGAAGGAAGAAACGGGACTGGATCTTATAAGCATTGAAGACAAATTATATGACAGCTACAGCGCAATCGGATTTTCTAATGAAACAAATGCAGTTGTCATCGGAAAAGCAGCGGGCGCTTTTGCGCCGAGCAATTCAGCGCTTGAGGAGATACAGGCTGCCTGGTACTCAAGGGAGCAGGTTCGCGAGCTGCTTAAAGACAGCCGCTTTGCGGCAAGGACGCAGGCATACTGCTACTTGTGGTCAAAGCAGGATTAACCGGTTATGGCACTTCAAAATATCAATTAAGGAAAAGGTCAGATATGGGACAAAAGGCAAAAAGGAGATTAGGGCAGTGCATGGCATGCCTTGCTGCTCTGCTGCTGATGATTCTGCCAGGCTGCGGCAGGAGGCAGGCCAATATCCAGGTGTTTCAGTATACCCAGAATGATGACGGTACTATTGACATCACAGGACTGACGGATAAGGGAAAGACAGATTCGCAGATTACAATTCCTTCTGAGATAGACGGCATGAAGGTGGCTGCCATTTCCGGAGAAGCGTTCCGGGACTGCAGCAGCCTGCATTCAGTGGTATTTGAGGAAGGCGTTGAGTCCATTGAGGCAAATGCATTTTTAAACTGCGTGAACCTGGAAACAATAGAATTTCCGCAGTCATTGCGGACGGTTGGCACGAATGCAGTGAAAAATACCAAATGGGAGCAGAATGTGCTTGCAGAGCATGATGCAGTCGTTGTGAATGACATACTGGTCGAGGTATATTCAGATGCCAGCAAGTATACAGTACAAGATGGAATACGTGCGGTTGCATCAGGGGCGTTTTACAGCAATACAGCCGTGCAGGAGATTGAATTGCCGGACAGCGTGGAACAGATTGGAACCTATGCATTTGCAGGCTGTACAAGCTTGTCCAGCATCACGCTGCCAGATGGACTGAAGCGGATAGAGTATGGAGCGTTCAGCGGATGCACAGCGCTTGAGGCAGAAGTGCCGAAGCAGGCAGAGTACATAGGACAGGACGCATTTTTAGATGTGTCCGTTATAATTTATAACGGGAGCCTTCCGGGGGCGCCATGGGGG
>CANRBP010000110.1 GCA_947628875.1 uncultured Lachnospira sp. | reverse complement strand
CTTTCTCCACCCTCCCTGCTGCCAGGTCGTCCACAAAATCTTTATATTGGTATGACTGAGCTGTATTCCTGACGCTTGACAGCACCAGATACAAAATAACCACAACCAGGCCGACCATAAGGTATACGCCCATGCCACGTCCCGTTTTCCCTTTGTTTTCGTTCATTCTCATCCTCCACTAATTCTGTGTTTACGCTGTAATGCCATCAAAATCCAATGCGCCCACATAAGGCAGATTCCTGTACTGCCCATCGTAATCCAGCCCAAAACCAACCACAAACACATTCGGTATTTCAAATCCCCTGTAATCTGCACAAACGTCCGCCTCCCTGCGATCCGGCTTATCCAAAAGCACGCAGGTTTTTACAGACTCCGGTTTTTTGGATTCCAGATATTCCTTTAGCGCCGCCAGCGTATAACCTGTATCCACAATATCTTCCACCACAATGACATTCTGCCCCTCCAGCACATCATCAGGTTCTTTTCTTATCACAGCCTTTTTGCTTGACATAGTGCCGCTTCCATAGCTCGATATCTGCATAAAATCAATCGTCACCGGCACTGTAATCAGCTTCGCAAGCTCGCATGCAAAAAACACGCCGCCCTTCAGCACGCATAGCAGCTTCACTTTGCCGCCTGCATAATCACTGCTTATCTGCCCTGCAATCTGTGCTATGCGCTCTTTCAGTTCCTGTTCCGGTATCAGCGTGCTGATCGTGTGCGCTTTCATTTTTCCTCTCAATCCTCCTGTATGCATACAGTTACTTTCAATATCCGCTCAGTCTCCCTGCCGACACGGTGCGCCTCTCCCCTCCGCACTCCTGCCGCCCACAGCACTTCATGCCCATCAGCCAGCAGAATCACCGATTCGCGGTCTTTCTGCAGGATTTTGCGGTCAATAAACTCTTTTTTAAGTTTACGCACCTGGCCATCAGGATAGACGGCTATATAATCCCCCGGCTGACGGAAACGGATATCGAGATTGCCCCTTATTGTATCATAATCAAAATATTTCGTATAGTCATTATTTCCAAAATATTCCGGTTTATAAGATGCCTCCATGAGAAAACTGCACACGCAGCGGTATCCAATGCCATGTATATATGCCTGACGCCCGACCGGTATCCTGAGAATGCGCCCTCCTTCCGCATCGCCCTTCTCAAACAGCCTGTCAAGCTCATGCCGTTCAACTGTTTTGACAAAATCATTCATGCCGGCTTTATCTTTTTCTTTGTATTTGGATAAGCGCTGCTGAGCGCCCTCTTTCTCTGCGAATGCCAATGACGATGCGTCATTTCCCCTGAAAAGCACCAGTTCTTCATATGTGCGTACTGCAAAAATTCCATCAGGCAGATGCAGTTTTTTCCCAACCTGCATCCCTGCAAGCGCCTCTAACTGTTTCCTATGGATCCGGTAAAGGTCAGATTCCCTGCCAGACAGGCTGCAAAATGCCATATACAGCAATTCCTGCCGTATAACCGGATCTGCACCGGCAAATACGGACAAGCGTATACTGAGTCCGCTGCCGCCTTCATGCAGCGCGATGCACTGTTCCCAAAGCGCAGCCGCCTGGCGGCGTATATACCCCTGTATCCCGGACAATTCTGACGACAGCTCAGAGAGCTGGCTGGCGAACTGCGGATTAAACTGTTTCCGGATATACGGCAGCACCACATTCCGGATCTGGTTGCGCGTATAACGGTTGTCTGCGTTCGTGCTGTCAGTCCTGTACGGCTGGCCTTCCGATTCAAGATACTGCTCTATCTGCGCGCGCGACACGCACAGCAGCGGCCGTATTATATTTCCGCGGACAGGCTGAATGCCGGAAAGCCCGTTTAAACCGCTGCCCCTGAACAAATGCAGCAGCACAGTCTCCGCCTGATCATCCATATGATGCGCCACAGCAATACGAACCGATCCGTTTTCATATGGTTCTCCAAAATTAATTGAATATCTGCGCGCCTCCTGCTCAAAAATGCGGTATCGGACCAGCCGCCCGGCAGCTTCCTCCGATATGCCTGACTGCTCTGCAAATGCAGGGATATCCTCCCGGCAGCAGGCAAACGGTATGCCAAGCCGCCCGGCCAGGCTGGCTGAGAAATCCGCATCCTGATCAGCCTCCGCTCCCCTTATGCCATGATGGACATGCACGGCCGACAGGCTGACTGGAAGCTTATAACGGCTGACCGCCTCATGCAGGATCAGCAGCAAGCACACCGAATCCGCGCCGCCTGACAATCCTGCCACAATATGGCGGCAGCCTGATAACATCTGATTTTTCCGCATATATTGATAAATTTTTTCAACCATAGTCTGATTATATGACTATTTGTCGTAAGTGTCAAACAGTCCCAGCACCATCACTGTCATGTCATCGGACGGCTTCATATGGTTGCAGGACAGCGAACTGCTCATAATTTCCTCCGCCATCGCATCAGGATTTTTTATATCTATATTATTGATTATTTCCGCCATCTGCTCTTCCTTGTGAATGCCCGGAAGGTTGTCCAGAATGCCGTCGCTTATCATAACAACGTAATCGCCGTCATACAATTTCTTAGTCGCGCAGTCATAATCCACTTTTTCCAGCACGCCCAGCGGCAGCGTTGTGGACTTTATTATCTCCACGCAGGTATCCCTCTTGATAAATGTCGCGGCAGCGCCAAGCTTTATGCAGTGCAGCATTCCGCTCTGGCAATCAATAACGCTCATATCCATCGTCACCGGATGCGTGCAGGCCTGTCCGTCCTCCGTCCGCTGTCCCTGCTGCCCTGCCATATAAGCCGCATTTATCAGGTCAAGCGCGGCGCGCTCCTCAAATCCCGCATCAATGCAATTTTCCATCAGTTCTATAACCATGCGGCTTTCGATAAAAGCACGGCGGCCGCTTCCCATTCCGTCCGCCAGAGCCACTATCGTTTTGCCGCAGTCCAGATGCGATATCATAAAATTATCGCCGTTAAACCGGCTGGAATCTTTTTGCCTCCTTGCAACGCCTGATAAAATGCGGAAATGATCTTCCTGTGCAAAAATATACTGGTGGTATTCTTCATTGATTATCAGCCGGTTGGAATCCTGCGTATAGTAGCCGCAGCCGAACGCAGCCCGTATTGGCGCAAGCAGTTTTTTCGCAGAAATGCAATTCCTGCCCACTGTCCTTGCCTGCATGACAAGCTCCTTCTTTCCCCGGTTTTTACGTATGCACTTTACATTTCTGACCCTGATGCCGCACATGAAACACCTTCTTGAAAAATCCCGAACGCATTCCCTGTCTATTTCCTCAGTCTGCAAATGCATTGTCATGCATTCCTCCAACACATCTGCAACAAGGAACAGCTGCTTTGAAATGCCCGGCTGTCCAAGGTTCGCATCTGCCACATTATCATATGCCTCTCCCAGCCGCCGAAAGGTTCTGGCGGTCTCCTCCAGCTTGGTAAATGAGTATGCCATAACATAATCCTGCACATTCTCGCCCATACAGCTTCCTCCTGCCACCGCATAATTGCATTTCTTATTTTGCAAATACCTATTATAGCGGCTGCCCTGAACACATTTTGTCATATCCTGCGGCAATTTCAAAAAAGTGTGTTTTTGAGCCTCTGTTTTCCTGCAAAAACAGCTTCTTGGCTTAACAGCAAAAATCCCTGGCGTTATCCGCCAGGGATTTTAATATTCACTCTGCTTTTAATATCATTTCATCAGGATATATCAGGCCGAATTTCTCTTTTGCGATCTCCTCGACAAACTGCTTGGTCTGCATATACTTTGCATATTCTTCCAGCTGAGCCTTGCGCTCTTCCTGCTCCTGTATCTGCGTGCGCAGCTGCGCTTCCCGTTCCTCGTACTCTGCGTTGCGCTGCGCTAACATCTGCTTGCCGTTCCATATGGCTATGCCAATGACGGCTACCAGCATAAATGCAAGCATAATGCCTGCGATGCCTGAGCGCCTCTGCCGTCTGAGCCGCTGTTCCCTTTCCCTTCTGCTCTCCAATATCATCTCTATACCTCTGGCGTGCCTGCGCACGAATGATTATCAGTCTCTCTTCTTTTGCTGTTTTTTTTGCTGTTTTTTGTTCTTTTCAGCAGCCTTTTCCCTGCGGCGCTGTGCAGCTTCCTTGCGGCGCTGTGCAGCTTCCTTGCGGTGCTGTGCAGCTTTTTCCTTCTTCCGGCTGCAATATTTTTTCAGCGCCGTCTTTATCCGCCTGCATATTTTTATTTTAAACAAATTCCAAAGTTTTTTCAATGGTTTTAAAAAAAATAAAATTATTTTTGTTGCATACCGTACAATGTACACGCCGAAAGCCGCCCTGTACAACAGCGCGCCAATAACGAACCCCATCAGCGAAAAACCCCGGACAACGCCGCTGTTCACCTCATAGATAACGCAAAATACCGTAATCCCAGCGTTTATCCAAAACAGGATATCTTCCACGGATATTGTCCATACCTTCCGGTGCCGCACAATGCGCCTGAAAATCCGGATACAGTCATATTCCGCCGCAAGTATCATACCCCAGAATAACGCCGTAAGCAGTGCGCTCCCTTCCCACGCAATCAGTTCACTTACCATTCAGCAAGACCGCCGCCTTCCCACATCAAGCTTTCTATTTAAATAACCGGCTCATAAGCGATTCGCCTTTTTTCGTGTAGCTGCCTGCATCGGAATATTCTAATGCCTGAATGCTGCCATCAATATCAAGTTCGCCCTTTTCTACTGAAAGCCTGTTTACATGCAGGTTTGCGCCCTTGATTGTAATAACGCCGTAATCTGATTCCAATATCACTTTATTCAGGTCAAAGGAAATCACATCTGTAATGCCCGTCATTTCCATTCTGCTGCGGTCTTCCATATGTACCTTATGGGATCGTTTTTGCTTTATTTTTTCCTCCATCAGCCTTTACCTCATTTATTTTGATATAGTTCTGCAATAGTGCCTGACCTTTTTACATTGTATGAGACAAAGGCTGTATTTAGTCCATAAAGCTTATCTACAGGTATTCAAACATTTCCGCGGCTTCCTCCTTGCGGACTGTTTCTTTTACATCAGTCACGCGTACTTTGACATTGCGGTTTCCAAATCCGATATCAATTATATCTCCGGCTTTAACCTCCGCCGAGGCTTTTGCCGTCTTTCCGTTTATGCTGACGCGGCCGGCATCGCAGGCCTCATTTGCGACAGTGCGGCGTTTTATCAAGCGGCTTACCTTTAAATATTTATCCAGCCTCATAATTTCACCACCTTTCCTGATAAAAGAGCCGGGGACACATGCACGTTAAAGCATACATGTGTTCCCGGCCTCATCTGCAGCCTGGCTGCTGCCTACTTTTCGTTTACAGTATCTTTTAATGCTTTTCCTGCCTTAAACTTTGGCGCCTTGGAAGCAGGAATCTTAATGGCCTTTCCTGTCTGAGGGTTCTTGCCTGTCCTTGCTGCCCTCTTTGCCGTTTCAAATGTACCAAAGCCAACCAGCTGGATTTTCTCACCCTTCTTTAATTCCTCGCTTACTACTTCAATAAACGCCTTTAATGCTTTTTCGCTATCCTTTTTTGATAATTCTGTCTTCTCAGCTATTGCTGCTACTAACTCAGACTTATTCATATTGACTACTCTCCTCAATAAGTATATTTATTGGCATGCCCAATAAAACCATTTATAAACTTTTTTTACATGTTTGTCAATACAAACCTTGATATTTCCGTCATTTTCAGCCATTTCACCTTTTATGCTTCCATCTGCCTGCCGAGAAAATCTGCCGCCGTAATCGCAAGCTGTTTCTCCGTCTCGGAAAATATGCAGCCTCCGTCCTTGGTCAGCAGAACCACCGCACCAAGCACATCTCCCTCGCAGATAATCGGGCTTATTGCCTGCGCTTTAAACGAATCGTCCATTCCGCCCGTAATATTGACATAATTGCTGTCATCGCTCGCCGCCAGAATCGTCTGTCTCCCTTCGATGGCC
>CANRBP010000109.1 GCA_947628875.1 uncultured Lachnospira sp. | reverse complement strand
ATGCCAAGGCTCACGGCGTAACCCGCGCAGAGATTGCCGCTATTGTAACCCATGTCGGCTTTTATGTGGGCTGGCCGAAGGCATGGGCGGTATTCCGTCTGGCAAAGGATGTATGGAATGAGGCAGCGCCGGAAATGACAGAAAAAGACAAATATCAGAATACGATTCTGTTTCCTATCGGCGCACCAAATGACGGCTTTGCGCAGTATTTTACCGGGCAGAGCTATCTTGCACCCGTATCGGGAGAGCAGGTGGGCATTTTTAACGTGACATTTGAACCCGGATGCCGCAATAACTGGCACATTCACCATGCCGACAAGGGCGGCGGACAGATTTTAATATGCATCGGCGGACGCGGATACTATCAGGAGTGGGGAAAAGAGCCGAAAGAAATGAAACCTGGCGACTGTATCAATATTCCTGCAGGTGTCAAGCACTGGCACGGCGCAGCGCCGGACAGCTGGTTTTCCCATCTGGCAATCGAAGTGCCGGGTGAAAACGGCTCGAATGAATGGCTTGAGCCGGTGGATGAAAAACAATATGGAGGATTACGCTGACAAAGGCCGGCGCATCGGTTTATAAAGAAATACATTACGGAATACTGCAGGGAAGCGTCTGCCAGCGCCGAAAGCGCAGAACGTATGCAGGAACATGTAAACAGTTTGAAAGGAGCATGCGGCATGAAGAAAATAATTGCGCTGATGTTAAGTTCCATTATGCTGTTTTCCCTATCGGCCTGCGGAAACAATAATTCCGGTACGGCAGGGAGTTCTGAAACAGACCGGACGAGCCACAATATTGCGGCTCAGACGTCCGATGCCGGGAAGAGTTCAGTCAGCGGGGAAGAAAGCAGTACTGCGGAAAGAGTGGATTTTCAGGCAACTGGCGATGGAGCAGATGCGGACGTTCCTGCAGTCTATATGACAACAGACATTTCTCCGGAGGGACTGATGAAAGTCTATAAGGCGCTGGGCGTGGAGCTGACCGGCGACAATATTGCGGTAAAGCTTTCTACAGGCGAGCCGCCTGCCAGCAATTACTTAGACCCCGACCTGATCCGTGATCTTGTGGAGCTTGTAGACGGCACCATCGTGGAGTGCAATACCGCCTACGGCGGATCCCGTTCAGAGACGGCTATGCACTATCAGGTGGCGGAGGATCACGGCTTTACCGATCTCGGCAAAGGTTTTGTTATAATGGACGAAGATGGCAAATCTATGGTTCTTCCCGTGGAGGGAGGACAGAGGCTTTCCGAAAACTATGTAAGCTCGCGTTTTGGCGAATTTGACGGCTTTCTTGTGCTCTCGCACTTCAAAGGCCACGCAATGGCAGGCTTTGGAGGAGCTGTTAAAAATATCTCTATCGGAATCGGTTCAAGAGAAGGCAAATGTCTGATACATACGGCTGGACGCAGCCATACAAGTCCGTGGGGCGGCAATCAGGACGCTTTCCTTGAATCCATGGCAGACGCCGCAAAATCAGTCGTGGACTCGCTGGACGGCAACATTCTTTTTATCAACGTGATGAACCGCCTTTCCATTGACTGTGACTGTGACGGAAATCCGTCCGAGCCGGATATCCACGATATCGGCATTCTTGCGTCCGCCGACCCGGTAGCACTGGATCAGGCTTGCGTTGATTTAATATATCAGGCAGAGGGAAACAGGAATTTTGTCCGCCGAATGGAGGGGCAGCACGCAGAACACGTTCTGGAAGCAGGTGAAACCATCGGTCTCGGCAGCAGGACCTACCGTCTGGAAAACGTAAATTAATAAAAAATAACCAAACGAAAGGGTGATCAGCTTTGGAACAGATAGGAGAAGTGATGCAGCGTGAATTTGTCTATGTTTGGTATTACTTTACCGTTCAGCTTCGGCAGATTGCTCTCTATTATGCCATTGGCATTGTCTTAGGCTCGGTTATCTCCGTGTTTGCCAAAGAGCGCATTCATGGAATGTTTTGCAGTCTGGGAGATAAAAAAATGGGAATACTGGGCGTGATTCCTGCAAGCATTCTGGGCATAGCATCTCCGCTCTGCATGTACGGAACAATCCCGCTTGCGGCCTCTTTTTCCAGAAGCGGCATCCGGGACGACTGGCTTGCGGCATTTATGATGAGTTCGATTCTTCTTAATCCGCAGCTTATCATTTACAGCACGGCGCTGGGTTCTGCGGCGCTGGCGGTGCGGCTCGTCTCCTGCTTTGTCTGCGGCTGCATGGCAGGTATCCTGATTCGGATATTTTATAAAAAGAAATCATTTTTCAATTTTACAGGCTTTGACGAGCCGCACAATCACGATACCGACCCAAACATCTTTTTGCGGCTTATAAAAAATATTGGCAGAAATATAAAAGCAACCGGAGCATGGTTCCTTGTGGGCGTTTTGCTGTCAGCGCTGTTTCAGCGGTATGTTCCGGCAGACAGATTTGCAGCTTTGTTTGGAAAGGCAAATGAGGGGTTCGGCGTACTTATGGCTGCAACAATCGGGGTTCCGCTCTATGCCTGTGGCGGCGGAACGATTCCTTTGATACGGGAGTGGCTCTATTCCGGCATGAGCATTGGAAGCGCGGCGGCGTTTATGCTTACCGACCCTTCCACGAAAATCACAAATCTGGGCGCACTGAAAATCGTGTTGGGCGTGAGAAGGTTTTTACTGTATCTTGCGTTTGTAATGCTGTTCTCATTTGCTGCGGGAATGGCTGTAAATCTTATACTGTAAGCAGCATGGAAATATTTGGAGCTGGCAGGATAAGTGAGGAAACGTGGCAATCACATTTGGCAATACCCTTGATTGGATTGATTTTACTGAAGACATAGCATATCTGAGGCGGAAGATATTATTTGGGATGCATTTATGAATAAGAAGGATATTGAGTTGGCTCAGTTTCTTCCTAAATTAAAAAAATACAATGGTATAAAGGCATTAAAAGATAGTCCGTATTTATTTAAAATACCCAGCGGCGCAAGTGTTCAAATTGGGAAAGCGTTATACGATGCTACAAATGATGATAATTATTTAGATTTAATTAAAAGAATTCTTGAGAAATTTGAAAAAGAGAATCTGGCAGATTAAAATGGAATGGTCATTCATTTCTCTCTTTTTTACGAGGGCAAACTGGCACAAAAAAATCAGTAAAATAAGGAGGTTCGTTATGTATGAGGAGAACCCCGTTTCCTGTCAGAGGCATTTTATGCATACCGCAGCCCATAAAATAATTTTCTATAAAATGCAGTTCTTTTTATAATTTTCTCCCCATGCTTTCATGGCATCTAAAATTGGTTCGAGACTCTGCCCGAGATCTGAGAGCGCGTATTCTACTCTTGGCGGCACTTCCGGGTAAACAGTACGGGTGATAATCCCATCGGCTTCCATAGACCGCAGGCTGTCGGTCAACACCTTCTGGCTGATGCCGTCCAGATTTTTCTGCAGCTCATTAAAGCGCCAAGGGCGCACAAGCAGGTTTCGTATAATCAGCAGTTTCCATTTGTTCCCAATAAGCTGTACGGTAGTTGCAACGGGACATTCTGGGATCAATTCAGCTTTTGTTTTCATAAAGAACCTCCATTACTTTAAATCTGAATGTTACAATCAAATTATAGTGCAGCATTACAGAAAAATCAATAACCGTGCCAAAAGTTACAAAAATGTAACTATGTTATAAAAAAGTGCGTACTTGCGCAAGCATAGAGTATTTGTATAATCGAAGATACAGGGGATAAATTTTTCCCTGAATAAAAGAGAGAAGGGTATGACAATGGCACTTTCAAATCTTGCTGAATGGGCTGATGATAAGGCTGCTTCTGCTTGCGGAGCCGCCTGCGGCGCATCGGATAGGAACAGTTCAGAGGAAACTGTAAAAGAAAAGCCTGCTGCCTGCGGTGCGGCTGATAAGCCGGCAGAGGATTCAGCTTCCTGTGGAACTGCCTTGGCGCTTCTGACAAATGATACGGACAGCTGGGGAGTGAGTGTTCCCGGCGGTAATTATCCGCCGGGCGCTGTGTTCCGATGGCACACGCCTGACGATGAGCAAAATGGAGCAGCGACTATACGACAAGGATTCGGTAAACGATTTATATAAAGCGAGGACTGGCTATGAAGCAGTATTTTTCTGAAACAAAGTCTGAAACAAAGCAATTTTTTGCCTTTCAATGGCATATCACGGACGAGTGCGACCAGCGGTGCAAACACTGTTATATTTTCTCCGGCGATGCCTGTAAAAAACTCGATTCCATGAGCTGGGCGCAGATGGAGGACACGTTTTATAACTGTCTGGACTTCTGCGAGGTGTATGGCCGCCTGCCTTATTTTTATCTCACCGGCGGCGATCCGATCCTGCATCATGATTTCTGGCGGCTGCTGGCTCTGTTCAAAGAGCAGTGTGTCCCGTTTACAATTATGGGCAATCCGTTTCATTTGAACGATCAGGTATGCCGCAAAATGAAATATTACGGCTGTGAAAAATACCAGCTTTCCCTTGACGGCCTCAAAGAAACGCATGACTGGTTCCGCAAACCCGGTTCTTTCGACTGCACGATAGAAAAAATCGGCTGCATCAACCAATCCGGAATGCGGAACTTGCGGAGAAAATAGGCAGGCTGAATGTCGCACGGTTTGACCGCTTGCGGCTGTCCGGCAGTTATGTTTCCGCGGAGCAGAATTATTGAATGAGGTGTTTAAAATGGACGCGCAAACTTGTTTGAAGAAATTAGAATATGTCGGCGTGCTGGCTTTTGCCACGGTGGACAAGAACGGCGCACCGCAGATACGCAATATTTCGGCTATTCACTATGAGCCGGACAGAATGATTTTTTTTACTGCAAAAGGGAAAAATTTCTGCGAGGAACTTCTGGCTGACGGACGCGTGCAGGTGCTGGGGTATACCAAATATAAAGAGATGATACGCATGTCAGCAAAGGCGGTTCCCGTCACGGAGAATGAGCAGGAGAAGTGGATAAGCATAATTTTTGCGGAACAGCCTTATCTGTCAAATGTTTATCCCGGCGATACGCGAAAGCTGGCGGGGATCGTCTTTGAAATAAGGGACGCGGAAATAGAATATTTTAATCTTGGCGTCAATCCGATCTTCCGGGAGAGCTACACTATCGGCATGAAAAATCTCATGAAAAAAGGGTACGTCATTCTTGATAAATGCATCGGCTGCGGCAAGTGCCTGAAAAACTGTCCGCAGCAGTGCATCGAGCCGGGAAAGTCCTACCATATTCAGCAAAACCACTGCCTGCATTGCGGAAATTGTTTTGCAGTTTGCCCGGCAAATGCAATAGAAAAGCGAGGATAACATGACGCATAAAGAAAAAAGGGAATTTCTTATTCAAAAGCTGATAGAAGAGCAGTCCAGGTATATGGGGTTGCAGATCCCGGCAGATGATGCGGAGCAGAAAACGCTGCTGCGCTCATTGATGAACGTCCGTCCGGCGATGAATATCGGCGAGGATTTTCTCGCGGTGCAGGACGAATATCTGCAGGAGGAAACTGCCCGGAAGGGCGTTACGGATATAACAGGCCTGACGCCTGTGGAGCCGGGAATCTATGTTTGGCAAGGAGACATTACCACCCTTAAATGCGGTGCCATTGTAAACGCAGCAAATTCTGGAATGACCGGCTGCTATTCTCCCTGTCACGGCTGTATAGACAATGCAATCCACACATATGCCGGAGTGCAGCTTAGGCTGGCCTGCGCGGAACTCATGAAAAAGCAGGGGCATGAGGAACCGGCCGGGCAGGCAAAGCTCACGCCTGCCTGCAATCTGCCCTGCGATTATGTTATCCATACTGTTGGTCCAATCATATACGGCCGCGTGACGCAAAAGGATCGGGAACTGCTTGCCTCCTGCTACCGCTCCTGTTTGGAGCTGGCGCAGCAAAACGGGATCAGGAGCGTGGCATTCTGCTGTATTTCTACGGGGGAATTTCATTTTCCCAATAAGCAGGCCGCAAAAATCGCCATGGACACGGTGCGGCAATATAAAGGAGACACGGA
>CANRBP010000108.1 GCA_947628875.1 uncultured Lachnospira sp. | reverse complement strand
CAGGCGTTCAACAAGCAGGCGCAGCCAGGATGTTTTTGCAAGGCTGGCTGCCGCGGGAAGGCGGCTGCTGGCAGTCATCAGCCACAACGAGGGTGGCGCAAACAAGGATCTGGCGAAATTTGCAGACCAGATCAATGCGCTATGCGACAAGTGGGACAGATAGCAGGTATTGTGAATCAGAATTGCCATCTTGCCGGAAAACCGGTGGGGTGGCTTTTTTTGTTTTCCGCAAAAACTCCAATAAATAAAACCGGTTTTGTATAGATTCACAAAAAATTATATAATATACAACTATTGTATTGACTAAATACCGAAAATGGACTATAATAACACTAAACTTAGATAAAGCGTTTACATAAAAGTTTTGCCCAAGCGGCTGGAATGCACTGTGGAGCATGTCCGGCAATCTGAGTTACAGGTACTTATTACACACGTTCTCGATGCAATTTATGCATTAAAGAAGAAAGGAGATTTATGAAAAGAAGTTTCAAGAGAGCGGCGGCGGTTGGTTTAACCGCAGTAATGGCATTTAGTACCATTAATATTGGGGGCATGGTAGCAAATGCAGGAATGCTGCCGACCACGGACGGCCATGACAAATATGTCAATAAGGCTGTATTTGATGTGATCGGAGCAGATGATTTTGGCAGCAAAGAGCTGTCAAGCCCATTGTTTGATAAGACAAAGGGCAGCCAGGATATCACGGATCTTCAGGTGCCTACACTGGCATATGATGATACCAGTATCGGACTCGTATGGAAGAAACCGGAGAAGTATGACAATGTAGCTGACTACAATGTCTATATCAACGGTGAGAAGGCAGGCACAGCGCGTGAGAACTTCAAAGTGAATGCAGAGTGGACTGCCAAGTACATGGAAGCATTTTATGATTATTATCAGAAGGGTGCTAATTCAGATGTTGATATGGTACAGGTGGATATCCATTCTTACCGCGCAACAGGCCTGAAACCTGATACAGAGTATGAGTTTAAGGTAGTGGCTGTAGACAGCACTGGCAAGGAACTTGGCACTGCACAGACTATCAAGCAGCGCACAACAAAGACTCCTGAGGTTGTCAATATCTTAGATTATGGCGCAAAGACATCAGAAACAGGTTATACAACTTATAATGATGAAATCAATGCATTTATTGAACAAAACACAAAGGCTATTCAGGCAGCAATCGATGCCTGCCCTGAAGGCGGTAAGGTTGTTGTGCCGGAAGGAATTTTCGTAACTGGCGCACTGTGGCTCAAGAGCAACATGACGCTTGAGGTTAACGGTACATTGTGGGCATCGCCGAACAGCGACCACTTTGACATCGGTTTCCTGATGTATCCGTTCTATGCAGATACAAGAACATGGGGACTGATAAATGCAACAAGCGCAGATGAGAGCGCACCGATGGAGAATATCCGTATCACAGGTACTGGCATGCTCTATGGCAACGGCTGGAAATACGGCGTGAAGGATGAAATTTACGGCGATGGTTATACCAGCAATGCAGGCCAGGTATCCATGGCAGGCGATGTTGCAGATGAAAAGTATGCAGTTCCTAGATGGGTTGCCGGCGACAATAAGAAGGTATTCAAGTTCGGCGTCCAGGCATCGGATACATGCATCAAGTATCTGAAAAATGTTATGACGGAGGACGGCCAGAGGAAGTATACAGATGAGCAATTAAGCCAACTGGTTAATGATACAGAAGCAGCTAAAAAGATCATTGATTCCACAGACCTGACAAACGCTTATGCAACCAGAGCAAGCCTTCTGATAATGAGGAATGTCACGAATGTTTATGTAGCTGACATTACTATACAGAACCCGGCTAACCACTCTGTAAATATCCTTGATTCAAGGAATGTAGCAGCAAACAACATCAAGGTATTCTCATTTGATGGCAATAATGCGGACGGCCTGGGATTTGGCTGCTCACAGAATGTTGTATGCTGGAACAACTTCACAGATACAGGTGATGATAACCTGGGATTTGGCGCATCTGTAGGCGAGGGCGCAAGGGATTCAGAGATTCAGACAAACTCAGAAGTATGGATGTTCAACAATTTCCTTCGTGAGGGCCACGGCGGTCTTGCAGCAGGTTCCCATACAGGAAACGGCATCCAGGACGTACTGTTTGAGGATACGGTTATGAACCATATTGATATGGCATTCCGTTTCAAGAGCGCGCCTACAAACGGCGGTTTTATTGCCAATATCACTATGCGCGACTGTGCAGTTGCAGACTGCCAGCAGGCATGGGTTCTTACGACTGAGTACAAGGATGCGAACAGCGCAAACAACACAGAGGCAGCTGAGGTAGGCGAGTTCTATAATTTCGCTGCATACAATATCACAGCTCAGAAGGTTGACTACAACACAATACAGGTGCTTGCGGACGTAGACCCGGTAAGCAATCCGCAGAAACCGCTGCACTCACACCACAATCTGTATTTCCAGGATATCACATTTGGAAATGTAGGTGCAAACGGCAGCTTTAAGAACAAGAAAGGCTGGGAGACGCTGATAGGCTGCGAGAATGCAATATTCTATAACTTTAAGACAGTATCTTACAACAGCAAGGCTGTTAACAATAAAACAGACTATGCATGGGCAAACATTGAGAACTGCAATAATCTGCAGTTCCAGGGCACAACGCTGGATTTGAGCGCAAGCAGAGAAGATAAGCGCGATGAGATCACAGCAAAGCTTAAAAATGTTGCAAGCGTGCTTACGTCAGACGGAAAGGCAGCCATTACGGCAGAGGAGCTTACTGCAGAAGCCGGCAGCGGCACAGGCAGCGAAGATAAGGTAGGCCGCATTATTAAGGCATGGACGCAGGATGAGATCCTTGCAGCACAGACAGCAGAGGATACGGGCCTCAAGCTGGCAAAGGATGCTGATCAGGTTGACTGGGTTATTATTGATGATAACGCTGAAGGCACATGGACAGAGCCGGATGCAGCTACAGGCTGGACAACTGCCTGGGGTTCTGCTTATGTAAAGGCTGATGGCGGAAGCAGCAATGCGCCTGGCATTAAAGGCGGCGTGCCGACGTCAGGCAAGTACATCCAGTTTACGGCTCCGCAGAACGGCTATCTGTTAATAAAGGAAAAGACACAGAATAATAAGCGTTTTTATATTGTAGATGAAGATGGCAATACCATTGAGGAAGTATATAACCAAACTGGAAATGACGTATACCAGGAGCATACAGTATCAGTAGAGGCAGGAAAGAAGTATTACTGCTATGCAAACGGTGCTTCAGCTATGATTTACGGCATAACCTTTAAGGACAGGGTGACACCGGAGGCTTACACAGTAGGCGATGTTATTCAGAAGTGGTCAGGCAAGGAAATTTTATCCGAAGGAAACGGTCTCACGATTGGCTATGCTGAAGGTGAAAATTATGTTCCAGGGGCTGATACGAAATTAGAGGAAAATAAAAACAGATGGAAGTCAGGTTCGGATAAAAATGCAGTTTTTGAGTATGAAACTGGCACAACAACATATGCGAATGCAGGCGCAACAAAGGCAAATGATGTTGCAGGAAGCGATGATTCTACTACAAGATCAGCAGGCACTATTCCGCACAACGGTTCATATCTTAAAGTTACACCGTCAGAGGATGGCGTACTGATAGTTAACGCAAAGGTTGATGCTAATAAAACATTGTGGATCGTTGAAGATAACGATGGCACTCCAAGGACGGTAAATTTAAATGCAAGTGATGGTACGCCTACATCATATAAGACAACAGGCGGCGTTGTGAAAGCAGGCAAGGATTATTACATTTATATCCAGGGTTCTACCGCGCGTATCTTTGATGTAATACTGGCAAAGAACAACGGCGTGACAGCTGCTCCGCAGCAGCCGGCAGAGTCGGATGTAACGGAAGGAACAAGCGTTAAGCTTACATGGGATGCTGTAAACAATGACACAGCTGTATATTACGGCGTAGATACTTATGTAAATGGAAATAAGGTTGATATGCGTGACGGCTTCACAACAAATGAGGCAGTAATCGACAGGCTGTCCGCAGGCGTTGAGTATACATTTAAGGTATATGTCAGCGAAGAAGGCGACCACAACAACCTTGCAAAGTCTGGCTGGAATAAGACGCTTCTGGGTGAAGTAACTGTAAAGACAGCCGGAGAGGACAAGGAAGCAGTCGCTGCACCTGCTAATACAACAGTGACGTCAGCGGGCGTATTCTATACGCATACTACGGCTACATGGGCTTCCCTGGCAAATGATAAGCGTGTTCGCGGTTATGAGGTATGGGTAAACGGCGAACTCAAGAAAACTATTTACAATTATCAGATCACTAACTATGCAAAAGCTGGTGATGTTACACAGCAGGTTGGACGCCTCACAGCAGGCATCTCAAACGATGTCAAGATCGTTGCATTCACAGATGCAGGCAATAAGTATGAGTATCCGGCTATCAAAGTTGAAACACTTGAGAACTATGATTACAAGTCACCTGTATTTGCTGATACAGCAAAAGTAAATGCAGTTGTAGACGGCGAGGATGTAGTTCTTACATGGGATGCGGCAACTGATGATACTAAGGTAAGAGGTTATCGTGTTTATGTAGACGGCAAGCCTGTTTATGCAAACGAGGGAGATGTATTTAACCCGGTTAACGGCACATACACGACCGACAAGACAACATATACTGTCAAGGGATTGAATCTTGAAGAAGACCACACCTTTACAATTCAGGCTGGTGACGGCTGGTGGAAGGCTGAGACGCAGATGGGAACATACAAGCAGATGGCATTCTTCAACTGGACAGTAAAGGGCATTAACACAGTATTGAAAGCAAATACAGCAACGGAGCCAACAGATCCGACAGACCCAACAGATCCGACAGAACCTGATGGCAATGTAGAGGTAAAGCCTGATAAGGGTGAGAATGCTCCTGAAATGGAAACGGGAAATACCAAGGAAGAAATTGCTGAAAGCGTTCTGACAGAAGCGGAGAAGAAACAGGTTGCAGACGGTGCTGATGTTACTATCACACTGAGCATCAATGACGCAAGCCAGAGCGTTACTGAGGATGATAAGAAGGCAGTTACAGAAAAACTTGAAGGCATGACATTGGGCCAGTATGTAGATATCACTATTACGGCGACAGTTGGCGCAAGCAACAGACAGGTAACGGAGACGAGCAAAGCATTAAAGCTCACAATCACTATTCCTGAAACGCTTCTCAACACTGATGCAGCAAAGACAAGGACATACAACATCATCCGTGTGCATGATGGCAAAGCAGAATTGCTGAATCCGGTTTATGATGCAGAAAAGAAGACGCTTACATTTGAGTCTAGTTTGTTCTCTACATATGCAATCGTTTACAGTGATTCAGAGATTACCCAGAGTGGTGGTAATAACAACCCAGGCAGCACAGGCGACAGCCAGGGCAGCACGGGTGACAGCCAGGGCAGCACGGGTGACAGCGGCAGCACAGGCGACAGCCAGGGCAGCACAGGCGCACCGCAGACAGGCGACAGCAGTCCGTTTGGATGGTTACTGGCAGTAATGATTATCAGCGGCGGCATGATTTTAGCAGCAAGCAAAAAAAGGACACATCGGGCATAAGAGAAAGCTTTGAAAATTAAAACAGCTTATTATATAGCCTGATAAATCCCGGCGGAATATGGAATTATCCATATACTGCCGGGATTTTTTATAAAAAACCGCCTCGGAAAATTTGAAAGAGTTTGCAGTTGCAGTAAGCAGAGTAATTGGGTATCATAATATAATAAATAACCTCGTGTGCAGAAAGGCAGGATATTTCTATGAAAAAAATGTTGTTTGTTTTTAATCCCAATTCAGGGAAAGCGCAGATAAAAAATGTTCTTTTAAAAATAATACAAATTTTTTCGGAGGGCGGATATGAAGTTACTGTATATCCGACAAAGGCGCCAAGAGATGCCTATGACCATATCCTGCAGCAGGCAGGCAGGTTTGACGTAGTGGCGTGCAGCGGAGGCGATGGCACGTTAAATGAGACAGTAGGAGCAGTGCTGGCGATGGAGGGGAAAAAGCCGCTGATTGGGTATATACCGAGCGGTAGCACAAATGATTTTGCGGTCAGCCTGAATATACCGCGCGATATGGAGCGC
>CANRBP010000107.1 GCA_947628875.1 uncultured Lachnospira sp. | reverse complement strand
GGTCGATCTGAAAGCCGACAGGCTGATAGGCGCATTTGTGGTCGGCACGGGAATACCGATGGTCTGCAGGCGCCGTGATATACTGCGCGACCATTTTGACAGAGAGGGAAAAGACGGATATGCGTATGCCTATGTTTATCCGGGAATGAACAAAGTCATGCAGGCGGCAGGGCGCGTGATACGCACAAATGGGGACAAAGGCGTGATCGAGCTTTTGGACGACCGTTTCCTTACAAAAGAGTACCAGGAGCTATTTCCGCGCGAATGGTCAGAGTTTTATCCGGCGACAATAGGCAATATTCATAAAATAATCAGTGATTTCTGGAAAAATGTAGTGCAATAAATTGAATTTTATAGTATAATAAAAATAGTAAATTCGTGTTACTGTTAACTATGCATATGTTTGAGGAAAAAATATGGATGATATTAAAAAACAACAAATAAGAAGCTGTATTGAAGCTGGCAATGTAAAGAAAGGGTTGGAAGACGCAGGGTTTGACCGTTTTCAGTGCATGGAGATAGAAAAAGGCCTGGAAAACGGCATTGATGTCTATCGTTATGCAGACCTGGATTTTGATGCTTCCCAGATGAAGGCTATCAGGCTTGGACTGGAAGCAGGCATGGATGTCTCGCCTTTTGCAGATCCGAAGTATGATTATATGCAGATGGAGGAGATAAAGCAGGCGATAGAGGAAAATATGGATCTGTCAGAGATATGCAACCCTTCGTTTGACTATTCTGTGATGCGTGAGATAAGGTTAGCGGAACATTTAAATTATGACATGACCCGTTATGCAAAAAAAGGTTATAGCGGCGGCATACTGCGCCAGATCCGCAAGGCAAGGCAGTTAGAGATAGATTTGAACTTTTTTGTTGAGGAAGGGTATGATGAATACCAGCTCCATGAAATCAGGAAGGGAATCCAGAATTGCGTTGATATCACGCAGTATCTGATGCACGAATATAACGGTGAGCAGATGAAGCAGCTCAGGCTGGGACTTGAGGCCAATATTGATATCACGCCGTATGCCATGATCGGATTTTCATCAGGCCAGATGGAGCAGATACGCCTTGGCATAGAGGCAGGCATTGATGTTGAAAGTTATGCGGATCCGTTTGTTGATGCGCTTGAGATGGCTGAGATAAGGAAGGAACTCCAAGGCGAGCCGAATGCTCAGACAATGGACGAACTGCAGAGCCAGGAGATACTGCTGGGACTTGCAAGCGGCGTGGATGTGAGCCTTTATGCAGATTCAGGCTATGACTTCAAACAGATGGAACAGATAAGGCTTGGTTTGGAACATGGGATCGATGTGACTTCTTTCCTGGATTCTGCGATACCAGGGGCAAAGATGATGGAGATTCGCACCAATCTTGAGTTAGAGGCATGCAGGAGTAACTAATAACATTTATGACAAAACGCCCTGAGGGGGCAGAATAGAGGTCTTTATGGATACACAAGGACACGGTATATTAGAACAAATGAATAAAGATATCCAGATTGAGATATCCAAGGATCGGATGGTTGCGCAGGTGTGTCTCAAAACAACAGATGCAAGTGCATCTTACTCATATGAAGAGGTTATCGCCGCGTTAAAGCAGGCCGGGGTCAAGATGGGGATCGACAATGATGTCATACACCTGATGGTGGAGCAGAAGCGCTATAATGTGTTTATCAAAGTTGCAGAGGGAAAACCGGTTGAAAATGGCATTGACGGCAGTTATAAATTGTTTTTTGATGCTGAGATTGATGGAAAACCGCAGATACGCGAGGACGGCAGCGTGGATTATTATAACATCAAGCTGTTTGAGATGGTTTCAAAGGGTGATAAGCTTGCCCAGTATACTCCGCCGACAAAAGGCGTTTTCGGCTATGATGTGTTTGGGAAGCTGCTGACGCCTAAGCCTGGGAAGCCAAAGTCGCCTCTGCACGGGAAAGGCTTTATTACATCTGATGATGGCAATACATATATCGCAGATCTTGACGGAAAGGTTGAATACCGCAATACCGATCTGAATGTGATAAATATGCTGCAGATCAACGGCGATGTTGACGTTACAGTAGGCAATATAGAATTTAACGGTGATGTCAATATAAGCGGCAACGTGATCAGCGGCGTTTCCATCAGGGCAATGGGAAATATCTATATCGGCGGTTATGTGGAAGGCGCAACCGTCTATTCGGATAAGGATATCGTATTTCAGAAAGGCGTGAATGGCAAAGGCGTTGCAAAAATTGAGGCAAAGGGCACGATCAGCGCCAGATTCCTCGAAAATGCCATGGTTTCTGCAAAAGGCGATATAAACTCGGATTATATCTTGAACTCAACAGTTGTTTCAGACGGCAAAGTTACGGTCAGCGGCAGCAAAGGTTCTATACAGGGCGGAGACATAACCGGCGTCATGGGCGTTGAGGCGTATGTCATTGGCAATGATTCATATGCGCCTACTATGATACATGTAGGTCCGACAAAGGCGCTGCGCAAAGATTATGCTGATCTTATCATGAAGCTTAAAGAAATAGGATCTCAGATAGATATGTATGATCAGGCGCTCCAGAAGTTCAACAAGATACGCCAGAGCATGCCGGAGAATTTTGATCAGGCCACTTACACCAAGATATTCCAGTCAAAGATCATCAAAAGTTCAGAGCGGCGCAAATATGAAAATGAAGGCAAGATGCTTTATGACCTTATACGTGAAAGCGGCAAGGCGATGGTGCGCGTCAGCAAGCTTTTGTATCCGGGAAGCAAGCTGCTGATAGATGGGAAACCATATGAGCTTGAAACGGAGCTTTCCCATATACAGGTACGTAAGTTTAACGATACGATCGTTGTGCGTGATTATGATGAATAATCAGGTTCTTGACGGCCAAAGGGAGACATGAAAAACAATCATGATAAAAGAAGTAGTTTCGATTGATTTACCGGTACATGAGCGGCTGGTAGTGCAGAAAAACCGGCTGCAGCCTGCTGAAGTTACCGGTCGGGAGCAGCGAGCGTCCATTGTGACGGGCATACATGGCGATGAGCTGGATGGACAGTATATATGCTTTGAGCTGGTCAGAAGAATAGAAGAACAGCCGCAGCGGCTAAAAGGCATTGTTGACATATATCCGGGCGTAAATCCTCTTGGACTTGATATGGGTTCAAGAGGAATACCTATGTTTGACCTTGATATGAACAGGGTATTTCCGGGAGACAATAACGGCGCTGTGGCTGAGTATATAGCGGCTGGAATAGTTGATGACATTATTGGCAGTGATTTCTGCCTGGATATCCATTCCAGCAATATTTTTATCAAAGAGATGCCTCAGGTGCGCCTGACAGAAGAAAATAAAGAAAAACTGCTGCCGTATGCCGAAATGCTGAATGCTGACTTTGTGTGGATATATTCGTCTAAGACTGTTTTGGATGCTACGCTGGCATACAGCCTTAACAATATGGGCGTACCGACTCTTGTTGTGGAGATGGGGGTCGGCAGCCGCATTAACAGGGAGTACTGCTGCCAGCTTATTGACGGCATTTTTAATCTTTTGTCACAGCTTGGGATTTGGGATGCAGAGCCGGCACCTGTGAGAACGCCGATTATTTCTACGGAAGGGAAAGTCTGCTTTTTGAGTGCAAAGGAAACAGGTATTTTTGTGCCTGCAGTGAGCAGAATGGGCAAAACAGCCAGGGGGACGCATATCGGCGATCTTATAGAGCCTATCAGAGGCCAGGTGATTCAGCGGATAGAATCTCCGGCGGACGGCATCATTTTTACGCTGCGTGAACATCCGGTCGTGTACAGAGGTGCATTGCTTGCGCGTGTATATGGGGTATCGGAGGCATATTAAACACTATGAGAAAAGAAATATTATATTCGCTTAAAGGCCTGTACAGGGAAGATTTCCAGATAGAAGGCTACCGTTTCGGAAGCGGGGAAAAATCTGCCTGCATTGTGGGCGCTCTGCGCGGAAATGAGATGCAGCAGCTTTATATATGCTCTCAGCTTATCAAAAGCTTGAAAGAGCTTGAAGCGCACAATGCTATTTCGCACAACCATGAAATTTTGGTCGTTCCGTCTGCCAACCGGTACTCGATGAATGTCGGCAGGCGGTTCTGGGCGATCGACAATATGGATATCAACCGGGCATTCCCGGGAGACGAAGGAGGCGATACGATCCGGCAGATCGCTGCGGCTTTGTTTGAACAGGTTAAAGGGTACAGTTATGGCATACAGTTTGCAAGCTTTTATATGCCGGGTGATTTTATTCCGCATGTGCGCATGATGGAGACAGGATACCAGAGCGCCAGCCTGGCCAACCTGTTCGGGCTGCAGTATGTGGTGATCCGCAAGCCGAAACCCATGGATACGGCCACGCTCAACTACAATTGGCAGATGAACGGCACGAATGCATTTTCCATATATACAAACAGTACGGACAATATTGATGAGAAATCAGCAAGGCAGGCAGTATCGTCAGTGCTGCGCTTCCTTACTCGAATGGGCATAGTAAAATACAATAACCATAGCGGTTATATCGCAAGCGTAATAAATGAATTTGACCTTCTTTCCGTAAAGACATACGATGGAGGCTTTTACAGGCGGCTGAAAGCTCCCGGTGATCCGGTATATCATGGAGAGATACTGGCAGAGGTCATTGAACCATGCGAAGGCTTTGTCAAAACGCAGATAATTTCACAGACGGACGGCATCGTCTTTTTTGCGCATACAGCACCGACAGTGCTTGGCAACGAGGTGGTTTATAAGATTATCAGGAGAATGCACGAGTAGCGCGGTATACGTAATATTGAGCTTCCGCATTCTGTGATGTGCGTGTTTGGCACATTTAAAATACAAAATGCGGAAACACCAAATACGTAACAGATTGTTAAATCGCGTGATATATGATAAAATGATAAAAATCAGCATATATGCAATAATGGCAGGAGGAATGCAATGAGCGGTGTTAGAAGAGTTTTTGTAGAAAAGAAAAAGCCGTTTGCTGTTAAAGCAAAAGAACTTTATGATGAAATTACAGGATATCTGAACATCAAGGGCGTGGAGGAAGTGCGGGTCCTTATACGCTATGATATTGAAAATCTTTCAACGGAAACCTACCGCAAGGCTCTTACGACAGTTTTTTCCGAGCCGCCGGTCGATGATGTGTATGAGGGCGCATTTGACTGCGGTGAGGACGATTTTGTATTTTCGGTTGAATACCTGCCGGGACAGTTTGACCAGCGGGCGGATTCGGCTGAGCAGTGCGTCAGGTTTTTTGACGAAAATGAATCGCCTGTCATCAAAACTGCAACAACCTATGTCATAACAGGAAAGCTTGATGCGCAGCAGCAGGAAAAGATTAAAGAACTATGCATTAATCCGGTTGATTCAAGGGAAGCGGATAGTGCGCTGCCGGAGACGCTGGTTGCAGAATTTAAGGCGCCGCCTGATGTGAAGATTTTTGACGGATTCCAGGCTATGGACAGTGAAGCGCTTAAAGAGCTTTATGATTCGCTTGGCCTGGCAATGACGTTTAAAGATTTTGCATTTATTCAGGAATATTTTAAAAATGAGGAAAAACGCGATCCGTCAATGACAGAGATACGCGTTCTTGATACATACTGGTCTGACCATTGCAGGCACACGACTTTTGCAACGGAACTGACAGATGTGCAGTTTAAGGACGGATATTACCGCGCTCCTATTGAAATGACTTACAGGCGGTATCTGGCTGACAGGGAAAAAATCTACGGCGGGCGCAGCGACAAGTTTGTATGCCTGATGGATCTGGCGCTGATGGCCATGAAAAAGCTCAAGGCAGAGGGAAAACTTCAGGATCAGGAAGATTCTGAGGAAATAAACGCATGCAGCATTGTTGTGCCGGTGGAGATAGATGGAAAAGAGGAAGAGTGGCTTGTCAATTTTAAGAATGAGACGCACAACCATCCGACAGAGATAGAGCCGTTCGGCGGCGCTGCAACCTGCCTTGGAGGCGCTATCCGCGACCCTCTTTCCGGGCGTACTTATGTTTATCAGGCGATGAGGATAACCGGGGCAGCAGATCCGACAGTTCCTATATCTGATACGCTGCATGGAAAACTTCCGCAGAAAAAGCTGGTGCGCGGAGCGGCGCAGGGTTACAGCTCC
>CANRBP010000106.1 GCA_947628875.1 uncultured Lachnospira sp. | reverse complement strand
CAGAGCTGGCATATGAGTTGAGGAAAAGCGGCATTCCGGTCCCGGAGGGGATACTGACAAGAGAAGAGTTGACGGAGGCGATAGGCAGGTTATGGCGATAATCGTGGATAAAATCAGTTATACCTATGAGATCGGCACCGGTTTTGAGCATAAAGCGCTGCAGCAGGTGAGCTGTGTTATCGGTGACGGGGAATTTATAGGCTTGATCGGCCACACAGGCTCAGGAAAATCAACATTTATCCAGCATCTGAACGGACTGGTTCATGCGACTTCAGGGCAGATCTACTACAACGGAGAAGACATTTATGACAAAGATTATGACATGAAGCAGCTGCGCAGCAAAGTCGGCCTTGTATTCCAGTATCCGGAGCATCAGCTCTTTGAGACGGATATCTTCAAAGATGTGTGCTTTGGCCCCAAAAACCTTGGATTATCGAAGAAAGAAGTCGAACTGCGTGCTTTTGAGGCGCTGCGGCTTGTGGGACTGGAGGAAAATCTTTATTACCAGTCGCCTTTCGACTTATCCGGAGGGCAGAAACGCCGGGTGGCAATTGCCGGAGTTCTGGCGATGAAGCCGGAAGTCCTGATTCTTGATGAGCCGACTGCCGGACTTGATCCCAAAGGCCGAGATGATATTCTCAGCTGCGTAAAGCGCCTGCATGATGAGACAGGCATAACGGTAATCCTTGTCTCACACAGCATGGAAGATGTGGCCAACTACGTAAGCCGGATAATGGTCATGAATGACGGCGTGCTTGTGTTTGACGATGCGCCGAAAGAAATATTTGCGCATTACAGGGAATTGGAAAAAATAGGCCTGGCTGCGCCGCAGGTAACTTATATTATGCGCGACCTGAAAAAGGCCGGACTCGATGTTGATACAAGCGCTATAACGATTGCCGAGGCAAAAGATTCCATTCTGGCGGCGCTTCGCGCGGCAAAAGAATGATTGCCGGAACCAGGCGTGCTGTATTTGTTAAAAGCTGCCGCAGGCGGCAGAATGTGAGGAAAAATGATAAGGGATATTACATTCGGACAATATTATCAGACAGATTCTGTGATCCATAAACTGGATCCGCGGGTGAAGCTGATGGGAACGCTGGTGTTTATCATATCGCTCTTTTTGGGCAAAAGCGTATGGCTTTATCTTGGAGTCACCATTTTCCTGGCAGCGGTGATACGCGCTTCAAAAGTGCCGCTTAAATTTATCGTCAAAGGATTAAAAGCGGTGCTCGTGCTGATTATATTCAGCGCGGCATTTAACCTGTTTTTGACGGCCGGCGAACCGCTTGTGCATATCTGGAAGCTGACTATTACAAAAGAAGGCGTTTACCAGGCAGTATTCATGGTAGTGCGTCTTATTTACCTTATAATGGGAACTTCCATTATGACGCTTACGACCACGCCGAACCATTTGACAGACGGGTTGGAAAAAGGACTTGGATTTTTAAGGGTAATACGCGTGCCTGTGCATGAAATCGCCATGATGATGTCGATTGCGCTTAGATTTATACCGATACTGGTAGAAGAGACGGATAAGATAATGAAGGCGCAGATGGCGCGCGGCGCGGATTTTGAGAGCGGCAGCCTGCTAAAGCGCGCGAAGGCTATGGTGCCGGTTCTGGTTCCGCTGTTTATCTCAGCTTTCCGCCGTGCGAATGATCTTGCGATGGCGATGGAGGCGCGCTGTTATCATGGTTCTGAGGGCAGGACGAAAATGAAACCGTTAAAGTACAGCCGGACTGACAAGGCGGCTTATGCAATACTGTTTGCCTATCTCGGCGCGATGATCGCATTGTGTGCGGCGCTGGGAGGGCGTATTGTGTAGTTTCGGGAAAGGAGATGCATGAATAGGATAAAGCTGACAGTTGCATATGACGGGAGCGGATACAGCGGATGGCAGTTCCAGCCCGGGAAAAAAACAATAGAATCGGCGCTGAATGAGGCGGTATATGAGCTGACTGGCAGGGAAACGCATGTGATTGGCGCAAGCAGGACAGATGCAGGCGTACATGCGCTTGGCAATGTGGCTGTATTTGATACGGACTCCAATATTCCGGGAGAGCGGTGGGCGTATGCGTTAAACCGCTATCTTCCGGATTCTGTGCGCATCGTGGATTCCAGAAGGGTCAATCCGGAATTTCATCCGCGCCGCTGCCGGACTGTGAAAACATATGAATATAAAATATTGAACGGGCCTGTTTCTATTCCGCAGCTGCGAATGTTTGTATGGCATGTGCAGCATGCCCTTGATGTGGACGCCATGCAGAAGGCCGCGCAGTTTCTTGTCGGGGAGCATGACTTCAAAAGCTTCTGCTGCGTGCGCACTCATGCGGAGAGCACGGTGCGCACGATTTATTCGCTGCAGGTGGAGTCTGAACCTTATTTCAATGCGTCTGATGGCATGCCGGCGGTAAATGCGGTTACTATCCGTGTGACCGGTAACGGATTCCTGTACAATATGGTGCGGATTATCGCAGGGACGCTTATGCAGGTCGGAAAAGGGCAGATCAGCGCGGATTCGCTTGAGCTGATAATGGAGCAGAAAGAACGTGCTGCCGCCGGGCAGACTGCTCCGCCGCAGGGACTGACGCTTGCAGGCATACGTTATATAGACGGGGAGGATGCGGCATATCCGGCAGATGCCTGAAAAAAGATGCGGCTGCCGGATGGCAGGAGGAGTAATATGCGCTCAAAAAAGCTGACAATAGGACTGTTTATGATTTATATAGCCGCACTGACATGGATAATCCTGTTCAAGATGGAAGTCAATATATTTTCAATATTTAACAGGTATGCCAGCAGGCGCCTGAACCTGATTATATTTGCGGCTCTTTTTGGGACGGGACGCAGATTTGCAGTTCTTGAAATATTAATGAATGTTATTATTTTTATTCCGTTTGGCATATACATGGAAATGCTGTGCAGGGAATGGGGGACTGCGCGCAAAGTTCTTGTAATGTTTTCATGCAGTTTTGCCTATGAGGCGCTGCAGTACATATTTGCAATCGGAATGGCAGATGTCACAGATCTTGCAGCAAATACGCTGGGCGGGATTTTGGGGATATGGCTGTTTTATGCATTTCAGAAATTATTTAAGAAAAATGCTGATAAGATACTGAATATCCTCGCGCTGTCCGGTACGGCTGCCGGCGCAGGCTTATTATGCCTGCTTGTGATGGCTGGACGGTAAAAAATATTTCATTTTGCGTCTATCTTTATAAGTAAAAATCGATTATAATTATATAAATAACAAAAATAAAAAACGGTTTGGATTTTCATTGCCGGGGACGGAGGCGGATAGCATATGTATCAGTATACAAGGGACTGCATGATAGGTATCGTGCAGCTGGATAACGAACACAGGGAATTGTTCCGTATGATTAATGAGGTGGAGAGAGCCATTCAGCTGGAACATTTTGATATGGAATCGGTTCAGATATTGGTTAATGCATTGCAGGATTATGCAAAGAACCATTTTGCGCATGAGGAAGAGTATATGGCGGAGATCGGTGATCCGGAGCTGGAAAGGCAGAAAAAGGAACATGCAAACTTTGCAGCTAAAATGGACAGCATGAAACTTGATCTGCGTGAACTTGATGAAAGCCATGCAAAAACAGCACTGGCAGATCTGCTTGAGTATCTTGCGCGCTGGCTGTACAGGCATATCTTGAGCAGCGATATCATGATCGGGAAAATGCACCAGTTTGAGCTGAATGATGACAGCATATTTGATTTTAAGGATTCGTATAAGGTAGGCATTGAGGTTATTGATGATGAGCATAAGAAGCTGTTTGAGATCATCAGGAGGACTAACAGTATAATCCATGATAAAGCTGCGGTTGACATGTATGACCAGATGCTGCAGATATTGTCGGAATTAAAGGAATATGCCAAGATGCATTTTGCTGATGAGGAGGCCTACATGGAGCGCATACATTATGAAGGCCTGCAGGGTCAGCGCTGGTCGCATGAAGCGTTTGTTGACAGGCTCTCTTCGATCCATATGGAGGATATTGACGAGGATAACCAGCAGGAGACATTGGAAGAACTGGTTGAATTTTTGTTCGGATGGCTTCAGAACCATATCCTTATGTCCGACAAGCTGATTCCGGCCGTAAAGCTGGTAAATCTGGACGATTAAGTAAGCGTAAAGCTTACCGTGCATATTGCCGATAATAATTATAGATTTATAAGCAGGGAGGCAGGCATATGAAGGTAGAATCAGCAAATCAGCAGGTATTTGGCATGGAGGCCGTTGATACCGGAAAAGCGGAACAAACAGAAAAAGAAAACAGCCGCGGGCAGAAGCAGAAAGACAGCGCCATATATGCAGGAGAGTTGAACCTTCCGGGCGATAAGATCCGGGAGGCACGCGAGCGTGCGAAGAAGATGGCAAGGAACCTGATCGCCGATGCGTTTGAAGGGGACAGAGAAATTGACAGTTATGTGTCCGACAGCAGTAAGCGCGTCAGTGAGCTGGAAAAAGACAACATGGAACAAATGCAGCTGCTGAAGGACATTGATAATGAGCGCGGCATGCTGCGTGAGCATTATGATATTGAAGAAGGGAGCAGCGAAGATGAGGAACTGGCGCTTCTGCGGAAACAGAGCTCAGACCCTGACGCGCTTACTGAGGAAGAGAAGGAACGGGCAGCAGCGATCTATAAGCGCGGATTGACGGATTACCAGAGCGAATCCCTGAGGCTTGACAGTGCTGAGAAGGAAATCAAAGGGCGCATCAAGAATAACAATAATGAAATAATTGAGCAGAATGCCGTTGTGCGCGGCATCCAGATCGAGCGCCTGAAGAGGCATGATATGGTAGATGCAAGAAAACAGGGCAAAGAGCTTATTGATGCTGCCAATAAAGAAGTTATAGGAATAATCCTGGATTCCAGCAGGCAGAAGATTGACGAAGATATGCAGGAGCGCAAGGAAACGCTGGAGAAAAAGAAGGAGGAGGAAGAACGCCTCCAGGAAAAGATTGATTCTGAGAAGGCCAGCGAAGAGCGCAAGGAGAAGGAACTGGAGAAGATGTACGAACTGGGTTCGGCTATGGAGAATGTAAAGACAGAAAGCATGAACTCCGGGGTACAGGATCTTAAAAAATCACTGACGCAGGTAGTCAATGAAATGAAGCTGGCAGCTGACGATATCAAAGGTTTAGTGGTGGATGCTGACAGTTAAAAGCAGCCATTGGTGACACCGTTTTGCAGCATGCATTTTGCTGCAGGACGGTGTTTTTATGATATCGCCAGGCAGGCGCAGGCAGTATAAATTATACAGTTTGGAGGAAAAAATCATGATAAATCCGGCATCACTTTTAAAACTGAGGAGCGCAAAAAATAGTTTTGTGAGCAGGCATCCCAAATTCACTGCATTTTTGCATGATATCCTGAGGCAAGGCATGGAGGAAGGGACTGTTGTTGAGGTCACTGTCACCAGGCCGGGGAAAGAGCCGGCCACGGCTAATTTAAAGATAAATCATCAGGATCTGGAATTGATGAATGAATTAAAAGGAATGATGCGAAGCTGAAAGAAAAACATGATTAATTATAAAACATGTAAGTTATACCTTTTTACATGCAAGTTGTACCCTTTTTAACACAAATAAAATTTGACATGTTATAATTAAAAAGAAGGAATAACAGGCCTGTATTTCTATCACATAAGAAGGGGAGGGGAATTAAGATGAGGAATACAATTTTTTATTTTAGTTTAATGCTGCTGTTATTTTCGTTATCAGCATGCAGTAAGAATGCAGGAGATGATATTGTTAAGGAAGAGCTTGATAAGCCAGAGGTTACAGCGGCAGCTGATATTATCGAAGATACGGAGGAAGAAATCGAAGTTATTGACGGCTATGAGAAAATAAAATTTGGAGAGTATGATGTGTATGTTCCATATGTAAAAGATAGTGAAAAAATAAAAGGTGTAGAGTATTTAGATGATTCGTATGATATGGATACATATAAGCGTATTTCACGGTACAATAGGCCAGAAGGATGTGTTGCGGCAAATTTAAAAGCTAATGGAATGGGTTTTGGCAAAGCAGGTACCCCGCCATTCAAGGACAAGGACAGCAATGCTGAAAAAGCTCCTACGGTTAACTGTGATGAAGCATTTTCAACATACTTTGAGA
>CANRBP010000105.1 GCA_947628875.1 uncultured Lachnospira sp. | reverse complement strand
CCCTTTTTGATATCGGGCCTCCCAACGCCCATCTTTCCTCTTATGAATGTTTATGCCTCTTTTTGGCATGATGAAGTCTCCTTTCAAACGCAAATATTTGAGGCTGTAAAGCCTCATTAATATGATAATCCATAGTTGTAATGCGGAATAGAATGACATCTGAATCAGTTTGACCCCGTCCGCATACCCCTAAAAAATTATTTTTCTTAATCTGAGCTTCCGTGAAATATGTCGAAAATGAAATTATTTGCCCGATTATTGTCGTAATTATGGTTGAAACCATTGACGAAACAAAAGAATAATGGTATAATCGGGCAGAATATAAGGAAATATGTCGTGTGTAGAACCTTATGTTCTACGCAGTTTCATGGCAGTCAGCTTCTGTTTTATGCTTTCTATTAAAAAAATACGACCATGCAAAAGTCTCTACTTTTACATGGTCGTTCTTTTTTGACATTATTTTTGCTGCGGCTTTAAAACAGCTCAAAACGCCGCTGCCATGATATTACAGATATTGCAGCAGGACATGCGTACAGTTCTCAACATCTATCGGTTTTGAAATATGCGCGTCCATGCCGCATTCAAGACAATGTTTAGCATCATCTGAAAAAGCGTCCGCCGTCATGGCAATTATAGGCAAATCCTTATCCGAACGGTCAAGCGCGCGGATTGCTATCGCTGCATCGTAACCGCTCATAACAGGCATGCGGATATCCATCAGAATGGCATCATAATAACCTTCTTCTGAATTTTGGAACTTTTCAACGCATATTTTTCCGTTTTCAGCTCGCTCGAGCACCAATCCCATATCTGAAAGTATCTCGTAAGCAACCTCCCAGTTAATATCGACATCTTCTGCCAATAAAATACGCTTGCCCTTAAAATCAATCTGCTGATGCTCATTCTGTGAAACCTCAGCCTCCACTCCGTCAACCTGCTTTATCAGATGGTCATAAAGAGTTGATTTAAACAAAGGCTTTGGAATAAATCCAGCAATTTTTACTCCATTCAATTCCGACTCAATCTCTCCCCACTCATATGCGGAAATCAAAAACAGCGGAATTTCCTTAGATATACGCTTCTGTATCTCACGTATAGTATCGAGGCCGCTCATCTTAGGCATTTTCCAGTCAATCAATACAAAATGATAGTCATTCCCGGCCTCATGATGCTCCTCCACCTTCCTGACAGCTTCCTCTCCGCTTGTCGTCCACTCGGCTGTTATGCCAAGCTCCTCAAGGTTTGATACGGCGCTCATGCAAAGCTGCTCGCTGTCGTCAACTACAAGTATGCTCCAATCAGGCAGTTTCATTTCCATCTTTTCGTTGTCCGCTATTTCCATGTCCAGGACAATATGGAACTCGCTGCCGCTGCCTTTTTCACTCTTCAGCTCTATCCTGCCGCCCATCAGCTCCACAATCTGTTTGGTGATCGCCATGCCAAGGCCTGTGCCTGTCGTATGAGCAACTGTCTCAGTATCTTCCCTCTCAAAAGTATCAAAGACTTTCTTTTGAAATTCTTTAGACATGCCAATGCCATTATCTTTGACATAAAAATTCACTTCAACATATCCCTCGCCCAATGATGACGGCTGTTGGAACACATGCACTTCAATGCGGCCCTGCTCAGGCGTAAATTTGATAGCATTGGAAAGAAGATTCAAAAGCACCTGATTCAAGCGCACATTGTCGCAATAAACATTTTCTGATAAAATATTTTGTATAAAAATGTCAAAGTACTGGTTACGCTCTTTTACCTGAGGCTGCACAATATTTACAATATCATCCATGACGTCCCTCAGTGAGACAGGCATGATATTAAGCGTCATTTTGCCGCTCTCGATCTTAGACATATCCAATACGTCATTAATCAATCCCAGCAAATGCTTGCTTGACAGCTTTATCTTGCTCAGGCAGTCTTCCACGCGAACCGTATCGCCGATATTTCTTTGCGCAATTTCAGTCATTCCGATGATTGCATTCATAGGAGTACGTATATCATGGCTCATACTTGACAAAAATTCACTCTTTGCCTGATTTGCATGAACCGCCTCCTGCCTTGCATCATTCAGCTCATTCATCTGATGGCGCGTTATTTTATAATACATCAGGAAGATTGAAGCCATCACAAGCATGATCGTTGCCGCAGACAGCACCATTATCACTATGCGCAGATTATCAAGCTTCGTGATCTTCTGGCCAAGCACGCTGTCCGGCAGTACGGATACCAAATACCATGAAGCATTCTCTGAAAGCTGTGAAATGTAGATATGGTAACGCTTCTGCCTCATAAGCACATACATTGAATAGTCATTGCCCTCCTGCATTGCATCGTGGATTTCGTTGACATATTCCTCTGCATTTTTCTCATTATTATCATCAAGCAGATCCATCAGGCGCTCAAAATAAGTAATTTCCAATTCCTTTCCATTGCGTATGATGTATTCTCCGTCCTTAGTGACAATGTTGGAGTAGCCGGAAACAGGCGAATCCTCCTGCATGGCCATTTCATCATTCAAATTGTCCATCATCATACCTGCAAAAAGGGCGCGGCTCTGCTTTCCGTTTGCCATTGCATAGTGTTCTTCCATGCCAAGGATTAATATTTTTTTCCGGCTGCCAGTTAAATATCCCTGCGCTACCAGGCGTCCGTTTTCGTCCAATGACTCCTCATACTCATCCATATGGACGCACTCGACCTTATCCCCGTATATGACTTCAATTTCTCCGTCTGATGCATAAAATGCCAGCCATACAAAACTTGCGTTTGAAGCTGCGCTTTGTCTTAACTGGTTAAGCACTTCCTCTGAATAATCCGCTGACGGCGGCGTCTTTTTTATAATTGACTGTATCTGCTCATATCGGATACCAATGATGGAATTAAATTTCTCCTGGAACTGCATATTTACTTCATGCATATAAATATCACTGATATCTTCAACAGATTTCTGAGTTTTTTTACTCATAAACGATGTCAGCCATACAAAGACAGCTATACAAATAAGGATCATCCCAAAAAAGCTTCCCCAGATAAATCCGATTTTCCTTCTGTCCATTTTTTTCCACCAAACCTTGCCAAAATTTTCAAATACCAATCTAAATCATTTGTACATTAATATTTACTTTAATCAATATTTACTTTCAATATCATAATACATGAGAACATTGGATTTAGATGCAACAAACATTGCAAAGATCTCAGGATCTACGCCGCCGTTACCCGGCGCCAGTTCCTCGATCAGGGAATCAAATTGTTCAGCACTATGTTCCTCATACTGCGAAAAATGCTGGTCAAATTCTGAAAGCAATCCGCACATCTGCGTATATTCAGCATTCTGGCTTTCCAGCAGGCAATCCGGAAAACCGCTGCCATCATATTTTTCATGGTGATGCCTGCACATATCCGCACATATCTGTACAAAATATTCGCAGCTTTTTGACATATTCCACTTCATCATGGAGGCGCCAAGATACGTATGGTTCTTATAGATATCGCTAACATCGCCGCTGCTGTTTTCTTCCTGTTTTTTATCCGGCAGCGCCATGTAGCCTATATCACAAAAAGAAGCTGCACTGCTGATGATGTCTATTTTTTCCCTGCTCATATAAATATCTTTTTTGCTAATTGCATACTGGCTCAGCAATATCTGCATCAGGCCGCCTATTCTCTGATAATGCCTATAATTTTTCCCGGTATTTTTCAGATATTCCTTATAAACTTTTTTTATTTTTGCAATATATTGGCGCGTCTCCGCAATATCCTCACTGCTGACAGCCATTGTTAATATGCTGCGGTCAAAAATCTGTACCTGATCCGAATCGTATCCGTCCTGCTGTACCGGCATATTAAGCTTTATCTTGATACGCCTGATAATTTCATCTTTTTCAAACGGTTTACGGATAAACTCGACAACATTATATTTCATCGCTTTCTCTACATTTTTTTTGGTTGCCTCAGCCGTCACCATGAAAACAGGCATATCTTTGATATTGCGCTGTTTCATAAGCTGCAGAACTGTAAAACCATCCATAACCGGCATGGAGATATCAAGCAAAATAGCCGAAATGCTCCTGATTTCCGTTTTCAGGAATTCCAGCGCCTCTTTTCCGCTGTTCATTTCAATCAGATCAAAATCATCTTGCAAAATATTATGTAAAATGGTACGGTCTATTTCAGAATCATCAACAATCAGTAACTTTTTTTTAACATCATCCATACATTCTCCCTCTGCCTCACGGGCAGATTCCTCCTTATTTTAATCGATGGACATCCAGCTTTTTTGCACGATCAGATCCATAGACGCCTCAAATGCTGACAGTATTTTAGGATTAAATTCACCGCATTCTCCATTAAATATCATTGATACTGCCTTTTCGTGTTCAAAAGCTTTTTTATAAACTCTCTCAGCAGTTAACGCATCATAGACATCTGCAATCGACACTACCTGAGACCAGATGGTTATATCATCTCCGCTCAAGCCGTCCGGATATCCGCGTCCATCCCAGCGCTCATGATGGTGCCTGCATATATCATAACTGTATTTATAAATTTCCCTGTCCAGAAGAGCAGGTATTTTTTCCAGGATCTCGCATCCCTTTACAGGATGCTGCTTAATTATCTCAAATTCTTCTTTTGTCAGCCTGCCCGGCTTATTTAGTATTTCATCTGGAATCGAGATTTTTCCAACATCATGAAGCACGGAGGCCATTGTTATTTTATCAATTTCCGCCTGAGGCAGATAATATTCAGGAAACATCTCGCTGACTTTTGTCATGATTATTTTTGTAAGTCCGCGGATACGCTTAACATGCTCCCCGGATTCACAATCCCTGAACTCAATCATTGTTGCCAGCGTCTCCACCATGGACTGATTGACCTGGTTCAGTTTCCTGACCTGATTTGCAATCATTTTCTCTAATTCGTACCGATGCCCATACAATTCAATAACGCTGTTAATCCTGTGCCTGAGGAACTGCCCGATAAACGGTTTCCTGATAATGTCTATAGCACCCAGCTTATATCCTTCCAAAAGCAGATCTTCATTGTTAGCCGCCGTAATCAAAAATACCGGAATACTTTTTATTTTACCGTTTTGGTTCATTTCCCTAAGTACATCCAAACCATTGATTTTTGGCATAAGTAAGTCCAGCAATACTGCTGCAACTCTCAGGTTGCTGTTTATGATCTGCAGTGCCTGCGCACCGTTTTCCGCCTGCACGATATTGTAATCATCTTTAAAAATTTCTGATAAAATTTCACGGTTAATTTCAATATCATCTACAATTAATATAGTTTTTTCCTTAATCATAATCTTGCCTCTGCAATGAAATGGCTGTTTTAATACAATCTCGCTTTATTGCATATATTTTTTTATGCAATCAATAATTTTTTCCTGCACTGGTAATATATTTTTAATCTCGTCCCTTGCGCTTTCAGGATCGTCCTTGCGCAGCAGATCCACAATTTTCGTGTAAGACTCATATATCGGCATAATAGACAGGTTTCCTGAAGTTCCCTTGATTGCATGCGCCTTTTCAATAATCTCCGAATAGTTGCTTCCGTCAAAATCCGGCTGTACCTGATACTCCTGAATGGTCTTTGTAAATGTATTCAGCAGCCTTTGATACAGCGCCTGGTTATTGTTCAACCGCCTCATTGCACCATCAACATCTACGCCCAACTCCTTCAATTCATCAAATAACCCCATTATTATGGTCTCCTTTCACCATTTTAACATGCAATTTATCATACAACTTAGGCTATTATAGAGCATTTTTTACAAAAAATCAACATTGAAATATATTTCAAGCAAAATTAATAGGCCAAATTTCCTATTTCATAAATTATATATATGCAAAAAAGGTTTTAACTGTTTCTCAACAATTAAAACCTTTTTCTTTAGAGGCGACAACCAGATTCGAACTGGTGATCAGGGTGTTGCAGACCCACGCCTTACCACTTGGCTATGTCGCCATACATATAATGAAAAAATAGTGACTCCAAGGGGATTTGAACCCCTGTTACCGCCGTGAAAGGGCGGTGTCTTAACCGCTTGACCATGGAGCCTGATGCCGCCGCCGGCTGCCTGGCAGCTCCACGGCGGCCCTTCCAGCTCCCCGAGTAGGACTCGAACCTACGACAACGCGGTTAACAGCCGCGCGCTCTACCGACTGAGCTATCGAG
>CANRBP010000104.1 GCA_947628875.1 uncultured Lachnospira sp. | reverse complement strand
GGATACAATGGGCAAGTACCATCCGCACGGGGACAGCTCAATATATGAAACGCTTGTCGTGCTGTCGCAGGATTTTAAAAAGGGCATGGCGCTTGTGGACGGCCATGGCAACTTTGGCTCGATTGAGGGAGACGGCGCTGCCGCGATGCGTTATACGGAGGCAAAATTAAAAAAGTTTACGCAGGAAGTTTATCTTGCTGACCTTGACAAAAATGTCGTTGATTTTGTGCCGAATTTTGACGAGACGGAACGTGAGCCGGAAGTGCTTCCGGTACGCGTGCCAAACCTTCTGGTAAACGGCGCAGACGGCATTGCGGTCGGCATGACAACTAATATACCGACTCATAACCTGGGGGAGGTTATAGATGCTGTCTGCGCATGCATGGATAATAAGGACATCACCACAGAGGAGCTTATGAAATACTGTCCCGGGCCGGACTTCCCAACGGGCGGACTGGTGGTGAACAAAAGCGAATTATCAGAAATTTACGAAAGCGGAACAGGCAAGATCAAGCTGCGCGGAAAGGTCGTGTACGAGCCGTCACAGAAGCGCGGCGAAAAAGACAAGCTTGTGATCACAGAAATCCCTTATACGATGGTTGGCGCTAATATAGGCAAATTTATCTCAGACATCGTAGAATTGATCGAGTCCAGGAAAGCGCCGGAAATAGTGGATATTTCCAATGAATCTTCCAAAGAGGGAATCCGCATTGTTTTGGAGCTTAAAAAAAATGCAGATGTGGAAAATCTGAAAAACCTGCTTTATAAAAAGACTAAGCTGGAAGATACATTTGGCGTAAACATGCTTGCTATCGTTAACGGCAGGCCTGAGACGCTTGGATTTAAGAAGATAATCGAGCATCATATAGATTTCCAGTATGAGCTTGCAACCAGAAAATATACAACGCTGCTTGAAAAAGAGCAGGCTAACAAAGAAATCAAAGAAGGCCTTATCCGTGCGTGCGATATTATTGATTTAATAATTGAGATACTGCGCGGCAGCAAAGATCTGAAAATGGCGAAAGAGTGCCTGATGAACGGAAAGACAGAGGGCGTGCGGTTTAAATCAGAAGATTCGCGGCGGCAGGCGGAGACATTGGATTTTACCGAGAGGCAGGCTTCTGCGATTCTGGAAATGCGGCTGTATAAATTAATCGGCCTGGAAATACTTGCGCTGAAAAAAGAATTTGACGAATGCGTCAAAAAAATCGCAAAGTATGAAAAACTTCTTGGCAGCAGGAAGGAAATGGCAAAGGTCATTCAGGCGGATCTGATAAAAATAAAAAAAGAGTATGGATTTGCAAGAAAGACGGTTATTGAGGACGGAGCCGAGGCTGTTTTTGAAGAAAAAAAAGTCCCGGAGCAGGAAGTCGTATTCCTTATGGATCGTTTCGGATATGCCAAAACTATTGACATAGCAACATACGAGCGCAACCGGGAGGCTGTCCACAATGAAAACAAATATATATTTACCTGCATGAATACAGACAAGATATGCATTTTTACGGATAACGGAAGCCTGCATCAGATAAAGATATTAGATATACCGTTTACAAAATTCCGCGATAAAGGGACGCCGATTGACAACCTGGGCAATTATGACAGCAGCGGTGAAAATATTATTTTTCTTTGCGCAATGGAGAAAATCCGCGGCTGCAAAATGCTTTTTGTGACCAAGATGGGCATGATAAAACTGGTAGATTCGTCAGAATTTGAGGCGTCTAAGCGAACCATAGCATCAACTAAGCTGTCTGAGGGAGACATGCTTGCAGGAATATATGTGACTGATGCCAGGACGGAAGTATATTCAAGATTTTCCTATGAGGGCACGATCGTGGAGGAGGAAGTTATGGAAAGCCGCCAAAATGTGATATTGCAGACGGCAAACGGCATATTCCTGAAATTCCCTCTGACGGACATACCGCAGAAAAAGAAAAATGCCATTGGCGTGCGCGGAATCAGGCTTGCTGACGGCGATACGGTTGAAGATGCATATCTGATTGCGGACGGAGACAGCCTGATTATGGATTATAAAGGCAAAAGCCTGGATTTTGCAAAAATGAAACTGGCGCACAGGGATACAAGGGGAACAAAAGTGCGCCTGTAAAAACATAAGCGGCAAATGCGCGTGGAATATCCGCTGAAAATTCCATTTGCATAATGCGTGCAGATATGATAAAATAGGCAACATTAAATACCGATATAGGAAGATACGGTTTGAAAGGCTGTTAAGCTTAGTAAATGCAAGAGGGAATCCGGTCAGAATCCGGAACAACTGCCATTACTGTATTTGAGATAAGGGACTTAAAAGCCATTGGAGCATTCTGGCAGCAATGCCTGCGTTCTGAGAAGGCTGTCCCTGCACGGAGAAATCCGTGTATCATAAGTCAGGAGACCTGCCGTAACTTTTTAGGTTTAACACAGCTTTGGTTAGAAGGGTGCAACCGATTTATCGCTGCATGGCAGCTTTGGAGTTGCATTCTTCTTGATGCAATCCAAGGCTTTTTGGTTGTGCTGTTATAAATCTGTTGTGCCCTTTTAACCCGTCTGGTTAAAGGGGTATTTTTATATTTATAGAGGAAGAGGAGGTGTGATAAGTGGCTGCAGATGAAAAAAAGTTCTGGGCAGAAGAGCTTTTGCGTCAAAAATGTAAAGAACTTGGCAGAATGCCAAAAAAGGCGGACTTTGATGAGCCTACACGGTCACGTATCAAAGCATTCCTCGGACCCTGGCCGAGGGCGCTTGAATCGGCCGGACTGAAAAAATCAAAGAAAATGCCTGAAAAACACAAAAAGAAAAGGAGACATTGATATGAAAAAGAAGCTTATAAGCATATTTTTAGCTGCCGCAGTAATTGCAGCCAACGCTTTGGCTGTTTTTGCGGGCGATACAGAATCCGGTTCAGCCAGAAATATTTATGAAGCGACAGGTGAATATATGAGCGGCCTGGGTGTGCCGCAGGTGGGCAGCGTAGGAGGCGAGTGGATGGTTATCGGACTTACGCGCGCCGGGTATGGCTGCCCTGACGGATATTATGAAAATGCGGCGGATTATGTAGAGGAAAACATAAATGATGATGAACAGCTCCACAGGCGCAAATCTACTGATAATTCGCGCGTGATCCTTGCTCTGACTTCGGCAGGATATGATGTTACAGACGTCAGCGGACATAATCTCCTGATGGGACTGACAGATATGGACTATGTTGCATGGCAGGGAATCAACGGTCCGATATGGGCTTTAATCGCATTTGATTCGCATAATTATGAGATACCGCAAAATGAAAATGCCAGCGAACAGGTAACGCGCGAGCTGCTTATAAAATATATTCTTGAAAGCCAGCTTGACAATGGCGGATGGGTATTATCTGGAATTGGCAGCAATGCCGACCCTGATATAACAGGCATGGCGATTCAGGCGTTAGCTCCTTATTACGGCACAAACGAGGACGTGAAGGCTGCTGTTGATAAAGCGCTTGACTGCCTTTCCGGCATACAGGATGAACAGGGGAATTTTGCCAGTACCGGTTTCTTTGGCGGCACAAGCAATACTGAATCTTGCGCGCAGGTTATTGTTGCACTGACAGCTCTTGGAATAAATCCGGAAACAGATGAGCGATTTGTGAAAAACGGAGTTTCCGCGTTGGACGCATTATGCGGATTTGCTGTTGATGGAGGCGGTTTTTCACACGTATACGGCGGAGGCCTTGACGGCATGGCCACGGAACAGGGGCAGTACGCACTGGTTTCCTATTTCCGTTATCTTGAGGGTAAAACATCTCTATATGATATGAGCGATGTAATTATAACAGATGAAGATGCTGCAAATGCAGTTGAGGCGCTGATAGCGGATATCGGAACAGTTACAGGCAGCAGCGGTGATGCTGTCGAAGCCGCGCGTTCCGCCTATGATGCGCTTTCTGACGCACAGAAGGCATTAGTTGAAAACTATGCTGTCCTTACGGACGCGGAAACTGAATTTTCAGAGATAAATAAAAATAATTCTGACAGTCAGGAAAATGATGAAGAAGATGAAACCGCCGCGCCAAGTGAAGATGGCGCGGATAAGATTGAAACCGCCGCTCCAAACAATGACAGCACGGATAAAGAAATTAATCAGGCTGAAACTGCTCCGGGCGAACAGATTTCTCCGCAGACAGGCGATAACAGCAGTATGGAGCTGCGTGCCATATTGATGATTGTTTCATTCATTGGGATAATTGGCGCAGGCCATGCGTGCAGGAGGGATAAAACCGGCAGGAAGCTGGCAGAAAGATGAATAAGAAAAAAACAGCGAACATAATAATGGCCGCGATTATCGCGGTAATCGCAATATCCGGCATATTGTATGCCGGCTGCATAAAGGGCTGGTTTGATAAAAATAAGACGGATACAGCCGTGCTGGCTGATTACCGGGGATTGATAACGCTTGAAAGAAACGGCGCGGCTTTTATTGCCGGAGATGCTACATCGCTTAGAAAAGGCGATAAAATCGTTTGCGATACTGGTTCCGCAGTCAGGATAACTGTCGGCAGCGGATATATAACGCTGGGTCAGGGAGCAGAGGCAGAGGTGGAGGAACCGGGATTTGCCGGGTTTACGCTTGAAATATCAGGCGGCGAAGCCTTTGTCAATGCATATAGTCCGGTTTGCATTAAGTTCGCTGGCAAACAGGTCGAAATAAAAGATGCTGTGGCTGGATTGAGCGTCCGTGCGGGCGCTCAATCAATCAGCGTATACGATGGCGCTGTAGGTGAAGCTGAAGCCGGGCAGATGCTTGAATGGATAGGCATGGAGCAGTCGGTACGCGATTTATCCATACTTTCGCTGAATGAATTTAATATCGGGCAGCTGAGGCAGGCCGGCAGTTCAAGGAATGTCATTTTTTCAAATGCAGAGCTTGAGCAGCTGGAGGCTGACAGGTGGGCGCAGCAGCATAATCAGGCAGAAGATTCTCAGCCGGATGAATTTGAAATGTCCGCAGGAACAGGGGCGCAGCAGGAGGAAGTTCCGTCAGATCCGGAAATAATGCCGCAGGAACAGGAAACGGCGCCGCCAAAACAGGAGGAAACGCCTCGGCAGCAGGCTGATATAGAGCAGTCAGATATAACGCAGCCAGATATAGAGCAGTCTGATATAACGCAGCCAGATATAACGCAGGCGGAAACAGCAAAGCCGTCAGAGGCTGTCCGTAACGAAGAAAAAGAGGAAAAGCTTACATGCACGATCACCATACGCTGCGATACGATACTGGATAATTGGGACAGGCTTGAGCCGGGAAAGGCTGGATATGTGCCGGAAAACGGCTGCATCTTGCCGAAAATACAGGTCGAATTTAAAAAAGGCGACACAGTGTTCGATATATTAAAAAAAGTATGCAGGCAGTATGATATCCCGATAGAATACAGCTGGACGCCTGTATTTGACAGCTACTACGTTGAGGGCATAAACAACCTGTATGAGTTTGACTGCGGTTTTGAGTCGGGCTGGATGTACAGGGTGAATGGCTGGTTTCCTAATTATGGCTGCTCGTCTTATAAGCTGTCCGGAGGAGAGTTTATTGTATTTGATTATACCTGCAATGGACTTGGTGAAGATGTAGGCGCAGGCAATATGTTAAAGTAATAGAAATGGTATAGCTGTGTGAGGATAGGGATACGATGGGGAAAGACGCATTTTCAAAATGCCATCCGGCGGCCGGCCTTTTATTTTTTGCCGGCGCCGTCTGCTTTGCAGCGCTGTTATGGCATCCGGTTTATCTGGCAGCAGGGGTGTTTGCGAGCGCAGCCTGTTCTTTGCTGATTCACGGCAAAAAGGCATTTAAAAGGGTGGCGGCCATAATACCGCTGTTTATTTTTATTGCTCTATTTAATCCGGTTGTAAATATCCGCGGCAATACAGTCCTGTTTTTGCTGTTTGGCAGGCCGTATACGCTGGAAGCTCTCCTCTTTGGAACTGCGGCCGCTTCGGCATTTGTCGTGATGGTTTTATGGCTCGGCTGCTGCAAAGATATGATTTCAGGCGACAGGATTATGGCGCTTTTCGGAAACGCCATGCCTTCAACAGCATTGCTGCTCGTGATGGTGTTTAGGCTGATACCAGGACTGGCCCGTAAAGCAAGGCAGGCCGCCGGAGCGCAGGACGGTATCGGCAGGGGCGCGAGGTCGTCAGAAAAGGCTGGCGGCAAATGGATATCAGGCGGCGCAGTG